>WQUU01000090.1 GCA_009781925.1 Bacillota bacterium
CCATGGAGGCCGCCATGCCGATGCAGATGGTGGACACATCGCACTTGACATATTGCATCGTGTCGTAAATGGCCAAACCCGAGGTGATGACACCGCCGGGGCTGTTGATATAGAGCTGAATATCCTTGTCTGGATCCTGCCCCTCCAGGTATAGGAGTTGGGCGACCACCAGGCTCGCCGTGACATCGTTGACCTCTTCGCTGAGCATGACGATGCGGTCGTTGAGCAGCCGCGAAAAGATGTCATAGGAGCGCTCGCCTCTGCTGGTCTGTTCTACGACATAGGGCACTAAACTCATAATGAAATCTCCTTTCCGTAGTCGTGTCATTCTGAGCGCAGCGAAGAATCTTTCCCTGCCCGTTATTTAGATCCTTCGCTGCGCTCAGAATGACAAATTTTTGTTAGTTGGTTGGTTTTCTTAATCGACAGATTTTTATTGTATACCAAATCCCGCGGGCCTTATTCCGCCTCACCCATCAGGACAACCTCTTCCGCAGGAGCTTCCTCAGCTTCCGGCTCCGCCGCCACGGGTATGCCGCTGTCCACGATAAGGTCAGACGCCTTCCGCCGCCGGATATCCTCTTTGATCATATCCCCGTCGAGCTCCGCTTTCAGGGTCTCCACCGGCTCGCCGAACTCCTCCGCAAACTTAGCGTACTCCGCCTCGATCTCCTCGTCAGTCGCCTCGATGCCCTCGGCCTCCGCCACTTTCTTGAGCAGCGCCCTGATCCGCACTTGCTTCTCTGCAGTCGCCCTGGTGGAATCCCGGAACGCCTTTGGCTCCATGCCGAACATGCCCAAGTACTGTTCCAAGCTCATGCCCTGCGCCGCCAAATTCTGGGCAAATTCGCGCAGAAGGCCGTCCTGCCGGGAGGAGATCATCACCTCGGGGATGACGGCGGTCATATTGTCAGCGGCCTTCTGGAGCAGGTTGTCCTCAAAGGCGTGCCCGGCCTCGTGCTCTTTCTTGTGCTCCAGTTCCCTCCGGACGCTCTCCCTGTACTCGTCGAGGGTGTCGAACTCTGAGACGTCCTTTGCAAACTCATCATCCAGCTCCGGGAGCTGCTCCTCTTTGACCTCCTTCACCTTGACATGGAAGACGGCCTCTTTTCCCGCCAGCTCCTCGGCGTAGTCCTCCGGGAAGGTGACGGCGACATCGCACTCCTCCCCCGCCTTTACACCGACGAGCTGTTCCTCAAAGCCCGGGATAAATTGTTCGGAACCCAGCTTCAGACTGTGGTTTTCCGCCTTGCCGCCCTCGAAGGGTACACCGTCCAAGAACCCCTCAAAGTCGATGAGCAGGGTATCGCCCTCGGCGGCCTCGCGCTCCACAACCTCCTCGCGGGCGTTGCGCCGGCGGATCTTCTCCACCTCGCTGTCCACTTCCGCGTCGGACACAGAGGCGTCCGGCTTCACCGCCTCCAGATTCTTATATTCGCCCAAGGTGACTTCCGGATACACGGCAGTCTCAAAGGTCAGGGTGCAGGACTTGTCGTCGCCGACCTCCACATCGCTCAGAGCAGACTTTCCGACGGCGTCCAGCTTCTCTTCCGCGGCGCCAAAATCAAAGGCCTCCTGGCTCACGCGCTCCACCGCATCCTCCTGGAAGAAATCCCTGCCATACATGGCTTCAATAAGCTTCCTGGGGGCCTTGCCCCTGCGGAAGCCGGAAACCGTAATTTTATTCTTATTTTTGATGTAGGCGCGGTTCAGCGCGGCCTCAAAGGCCTCCGGATCGATCTCGACCTGGAATTTGACGGTGCCGTCCTCTCTCTTCTCAACGCTCTTGACGACCATATGGGATGATACCTCCTATCATTCTGCTCGAATTATTTTAACAGATTTCACGGACAAAAGCAAATATTTTCAAATGGAGGATTGAAAACGCATTCAGCGCTACAGTATTTTTACCGGCTGAAAGTTTACATAATCTGCTGACACCATTCGGTGCTCCGTGCCCCGGTATTCCCCCTCGAAGCACAGGCGCAGCCCCGCGCTGTGGATGTGTCCCGCGCAGCAGAGTTTGACCCGATAGCGCTCCAGAAGCTCCAATATCTCGGCGCAGGCGTAGTCGCCGTATTTCGGGGGATAGTGGAGGAACACCAGTTTCTCCCTCTCCCCGGCGGCCCGCAGTGACGCCTCCAGCCGTAAAATTTCCCGGGCCATGATCTTCTTGTCGTGTGCTCCGCCGCGCTCCTCCTCATAGAACCAGCCCCGCGTCCCGCAGATGGCGGCGCCGCCAGCATTGCCGTCTGCGCCGTAGACAAAACAGTTGTTGTGGAGGAAGCCGATATGATCGATCCCCCAGGCCGCCAGTCTGGCCTTGGCCTTTCCGGCCGTTGACCACCAATAGTCGTGGTTGCCTTTTAAGATGATCTTTTGCCCCGGCAGCGCGCCGACAAAGCGAAAATCCGGCTCCGCCCCCTCAAGATCCATGGCCCAGCTGATGTCTCCGCAGATCACGCAGACGTCCTCCGGCCCCAGTTTTGAAAACCCGGCGCGGATTTTTTCCACATAGTTCTCCCACTTGCCGCCAAAGACGTCCATCGGCTTATAAGCGCCCAGGGAGAGGTGCAGATCGCCGATCGCGAAGAGACCCACGGAAATGCTCCTTTCTGTATCATACGCTATGCTGTATAGCACCGGGGTTTTTGCGGATACTAATTGTGACCCAAATTCGTCAAGGAGGCAATCCCATGAGAATCAATACAGACACGTTTGACAGCACCGGCACCAGCTGGAGCGGCGGCACGGATCCGACCGGCGACATCGGCGCGGCCACCGGCTGGCAGTCTGACGGCACGCTCCCCGATGTGGCCTGCGGCGTCACAAGCTGCAAGTACCACAGCGGCAGCAATCACTGCGCGGCCAAAGGCATCAATGTTCAAAACGAAAACGCCCACCAAAAGGCGGACACCTTCTGTTCGACTTTTGTGTCAAAATCGATGTAACGCGCATACGCAATACAGGGGCCGCAGCAAAACGGGTCGTCGAGGACGCCGACCCCTACATCGTGTGATTGCATTTTAAATCATGCAGCGCAACTTGTAGGGGGCGGCCTCCCGGACGCCCCGTTTTTGCGTTTTGCAACTCACATCAGTAAATTCCCGCGCTGTTGATGACCTGTCGCATATAGTCCATAAACGCGGTCCAGAAACCGCTCATCAATATGCCGGTCAAGGTAAAACTCACTACAACATACACCACGAGGACGGTGACCCAGGCTGCGGCGCGGGTGCCGCCCCGGGACAACAGTTTCGTCTGGGTAATGCCGTCCGGTTCCGCGCTCATGGTTTTCAGCGAGGACAGGACGTGATTTTTATACCAGCCGTTCGCGAAAATACCGAATACGATGGCGGCGGCGACGGAAACGGCGGAAACCAGCAGCGAGATCCCGTAATAGGGATCGAGCCGCGGAAAGGCAGAAATAAACGGAAACGTGGCATCTCTCGCGCCGCTGAGCGCGGAGGTCAGCTCGTTCAGCCAAAGGGTCAGTTGCCGCATCATGAGAGCCATCAAGAGGAAGTGCGCCGCCGTGACCACAACGCCGATTGACAGGAGAACCGCGCCAAGCTTGTTGAGGCGGCGGTAGAAAAACCAGAGGCTTCCGATCACCGGCCCCAGGAAGAGGGTGAGGAAAAACACGGCCGCGTTGAAAGAAGTTTTGCTGTGATTCCGGTCAAGCTCCGCGAATTTTCTGATATAATATGGCGCTTTTTTACCCACAAATCCCGCGATCGCGGAGGTCGGTACGCCGTCGATCTCAGGGGCGGCATAGACGGGCGGAGGCGGAACATATCCGTAGGGCGGTGTTCCATAGGGCGGCGGCGCCGGCTGCCAATTGGGTTGTGTGGGATCCATAAAATTACCTCCTTTATTTATATAACGGTTATCTTTCCATCCAGCAATCAAAACAATCTTCCCAACACGCATCACAACCGGCGGGGCTCCCGCCGATCTGCCGCGCGGGGGGCTGCCGGAACACCCACAGCCGCGCGCCGGCGAAATCCGTGATATTTGCCAGCGCCATCGTCAGCAGCTTGGCCGCCCAATCTTTGAGCAGGCTGCCCTGCAAATTTGCCACATTGACCAGGATAGAAATCAAGCCCGTTCCAAGCGTCAGCGTGATCAGGCATACCACCGCGAATTTGACCAGCTGAGGGCCAAAAAATTTTTCCGTACTTTGAAAGGTAAAATGCCGATTCCAGGTGTAGCTGTTGATGCACGCGCAAGTGTAGGAGATGACATGCGCGAGGATAACGCTGGTTCCGCAGAGGATGAGGACTTCAAAGACAACTGCCTCCACGACCGAGTTGGTTCCGCCGACCAGCGAAAATTTAAAAAATTTTGGCAGTCTTTCAATTCTCTGAAAAAGAGTCATAGGCATCACCAGTCCTCTATATAAGAAATCCCTCTACCACGCCCCGCATTTCATCCGGCATAACCGACCCTTCAAACCGAACTTCCCGCCCCATCACGTTTGCCAGCGGAGCCGGAATCGCCGTGCCCGTTGCGCGGTGCAGCGCTTCGAGCGCACGCTCATTTCCGCATTCCGCATTCTGTATTCTGATTTGCCCTTCGCCCAATGCGTCCAACACGTCGGCGGCGAATTTATAAGGGCTGGCAGTGGAAACTACAACACAGGGCCGCACTTCTCCGCCCTGCGCGCGGTATTGGTCGAGCATACGGGAGGCCACGGCCGTGTGGGGATCCATCAGATAGCCGTATCCGTCAAAAATTTTTTTGATCTGCGCTTTTGTGGCGCTGTCGTCACAGAAATCCGCGCAAAAAACTTCTTTCAACGCGGTCTTCATCGCGTCGCTCACCTCGTAGCGGCCCGTCTCCGCGAGGGATTTCATATACCCCTTCACCGCCTCGTCGCTGCGGCCGAAGGCAAAGAGCAAGCGCTCCAGATTGCTGGAGACCAGAATGTCCATCGACGGCGAGATGGTCGCCTTGAAGGCGCGGTTCTTGTCATAGACGCCTGTCCGGATAAAATCGGTCAAGACGTTGTTTTCATTGGACGCGCAGAGAAAGCGGTGAACCGGCAGGCCCATCTCTTTGGCATACCAGCCGGCCAGGATGTTGCCAAAGTTTCCCGTGGGGACGCAGAAATTGATCTCCTCCCCTAGTTTGACCCGTCCAGCGTTCAGCCAGTCGCAGTAGGCGGAAAAATAGTAGGCGATCTGAGGCAACAGCCGCCCCAGGTTGATGGAGTTCGCCGAGGACAGAAAATAGCCCTTTTCCGACAATTCCGCCGCCAGCGCCCGATCCGAAAAGATGCGCTTCACGCCGGTCTGGGCGTCGTCAAAATTCCCCTCCACGGCGCAGACCAGGACATTGTCTCCCTCTTGCGTGACCATCTGGAGCTTTTGGATGTCGCTGACCCCATCGCGGGGGTAGAATACCAGGATCCGCGTGCCGGGCACGTCCCGGAAGCCCTCCAGCGCCGCTTTCCCTGTGTCCCCGGAGGTGGCCACCAAAATACAGGCCTCCCGCGTCTCCCCGCATTTTTGGAGCGCCGCGGTGAGCAGGCGGGGCAGAATTTGCAGGGCCATGTCTTTAAACGCGGCAGTGGGCCCGTGCCAGAGCTCCAAAACGGCGGTGTTACTGTCTAAAATGTGCAACGGCGCCACGGCACGGTCATCGAAGCGCTCCCCATAGGCGGCGGAGACAAAGCCCTCAATCTCCTCCGCGCTGTAGTCATCCAGAAACAGGGATAAAATAGACTCCGCCCGCGCCCGATAGTCTTGCGGGAGAAGCGAGGCGAGGTCGCATGACGTAAGCCGCGGCAAGGCCTCCGGCACAAACAGCCCTCCGTCGGAGGCGAGCCCCTGGAGAATGGCCTCGGATGCGCTGACTTTATTATGGGTATCCCTTGTACTAAAATACTGCATTATGTCAACCTTTCACTCAAAGGCATTCTCGATATGGTTGATCACCAACGCCCCCGGCTCCGTCTTTGTGGCCTTGGGGGCATAGACCTCGGCCACGTCAAAGCGGGGCTGTAAACTCGTTTCGTGCTCCTGTAAATATTGCCGCGCCGCCAAAATCACTTTTTGCTGCTTGCTCCTGGTGACAAACTCCCGGGCCAGGCCGTGCGACGCGTCCTTGCGGAGTTTGACTTCCACGAAGGACAAAAATCCGCCACTGGCCGCCACCAGGTCAATCTCCCCGAAGCGCGTCTGATAGTTGCGGCAGACGATTCTATAGCCCTGCCGCTCCAAAAATTCCGCCGCCCGATCCTCACCCCATCTG
>WQUU01000091.1 GCA_009781925.1 Bacillota bacterium
ATATTAAATATTAAAAGGGCGCTGGTGAAGCATATGGATACGAAAAAAATTGACAGCCTCGCCGTTTTGGACGAGATCAAGACCGCGTACCGCGCGCGCATGGACAGCTGCCGTCATACCATTCTGATCTGCGGCGGAGGGGGCTGCGTCTCCTCCGGCTGCGCCCAGGTGCGCGCGGCGGCGGAAAAGGTTTTGGCCGACTGCGGCCTCAGCGCGGAGGTCTGCCTCCAGGAGACCGGCTGCATGGGCGCCTGCGCCGCCGGCCCCGCGATGCTGATTCTGCCGGAGCGTATTTTTTATACAAAGCTGACGCCGGAGGCTGTCGGCAAGATCATTCCGGCGCACATCTTGCGGGGACAGATTCTGGAGGAATACACCTTCTTTGATCAGTCCTTTCACCGGCGCGTACCGAAGATCGACGACATCGACTTCTTCCGCCGCCAGGTGAAAATCGCCCTGCGCAACTGCGGGGCCATGGATCACTCCGACATCGAGGCCTATATCGCGCGAGATGGTTACCGGGCTCTGGCGACTGCGCTGACGATGCAAAAACCTGCAAATGTCATCGCGGAAATCAAGAAATCCGGGCTGTGCGGCCGCGGCGGCGCGGGCTTTCCCACCGGGGTCAAGTGGGAATCCACCGCAAACTCGCCCGGGGAGCGCAAATTCATGGTGTGCAACGCGGATGAGGGCGACCCCGGCGCCTTTATGGATCGCAGCATCATCGAGGGCGATCCCCACTCCGTGATCGAGGGCATGATGCTGGGCGGCTACGCCACCGGCGCGCGGGAGGGCTTTGTCTACATACGCGCCGAGTATCCGCTGGCCATCGCCCGGCTGACCAACGCCATTGCACAGGCGCGGGAGCGCGGGCTTCTGGGGGAACACATCTTCGGCACGGACTTCTCCTTTGCGCTGGAGATCCGCATCGGCGCGGGGGCCTTCGTCTGCGGCGAGGAGACGGCGCTCATGAACTCCATCCAGGGCCAGCGGGGTGAGCCGCGCCAGAAACCGCCCTTCCCCTCCCAAAGCGGAATTTTCGGCCTGCCCACCACCATCAACAACGTGGAGACCTACGCCAACGTGCCCGCCATTCTGCTCAAGGGCGCGGATTGGTACGCCGGCTTCGGCTCGGAAAAGAGCAAGGGCACAAAAGTCTTCGCCCTGGCCGGGGATATCGCCAACACCGGATTGGTGGAGGTGCCCATCGGCATGCCGCTGGGCGACATCCTCTTTGACATCGGCGGCGGCATCCCCGGAGACAAGGCTTTCAAGGCGGCGCAGATCGGCGGTCCCGCCGGCGGCTGCATCTCCCGGGAGAACCTGAACACCCCCACCGACTACGGTTCACTCCAGGCTCTGGGGGCGATCATGGGCTCCGGCGGTTTGATCGTCATGAACGAGGACGCCTGCATGGTGGATACCGCCCGCTTTTTCATGGACTTCATCCGGGACGAGAGCTGCGGCCAGTGTGTGGCCTGCCGCATCGGCACCAAGCGGATGCTGGAGATTTTGGAGCGCATCACCAAGGGCGAGGGACAGGAGGGCGACATCGAGCTCCTGGAGGAGCTGGGCCACACCATCCAGGACACGGCCATGTGCGGTCTGGGCCAGGCCGCGCCGAATCCGGTGCTCAGCGCCATCGCCAATTTCCGCCAGGAGTTTGAAGAGCACATCAAATACAAACGCTGTTCCGCCGGCGTGTGCTCCGACCTCTTCATCTCCCCCTGCGAGAACACCTGCCCGGCAAATATCAATGTCCCCGGCTACAACGCGCTCATCGCCCAGGGGCGCTTTCTGGACGCCTATCACCTCATCCGGCAGGAGAACCCCTTCCCCTCGGTCTGCGGGCGCATCTGTACGCGCCCCTGCGAGAGCAAGTGCCGCCGCCGCGGTTTGGACGAGGCGGTGGCCATCTGCGATTTGAAGCGCTTTGTCGCCGACTACGCCCGGAAGCACGAACAGGAGTCGTCCAAAGACGTGGTGTTCCCGAAAAACGGCAAACGCGTGTCGGTTATCGGCGCGGGGGCCTCGGGATTGACCTGCGCCCACTATCTCACGCGCATCGGCTACGACGTGGACGTCTATGAGGCCGAGGAGCTGGCCGGCGGCGTTTTAGCCTTTGGCATTCCGGAGTATCGCCTGCCCATGGACACCCTCCAGTACGAGATCGGTCTAATCGAGCGCGAGGGCGTGCGCATTCATTTGCATACGGAAGTCGGCAAAGACGTGACTTTTGACCGCCTAAAGGCCGAGAGCGACGCCGTGTACGTGGCCAACGGCACGCAATTCCCCCAAAAAATCGACATCCCCGGCGAGGATCTGCCGGGCGTGATCCACGGGATCAACTTCCTCAAAACGGTGAGTTTTGGCCGGGACTTGCCGAAAGCGGAGACCGCCGTGGTCATCGGCGGCGGCAACACCGCCATCGACTCCGCGCGCACGGCTCTGCGCCTGGGGGCCAAGCGCGTCAAGATCCTCTATCGCCGCACCCGCTCCGCCATGCCGGCCTATGACATTGAGATCAACGAGGCGCTCGAGGAGGGCGTGGAGCTCATGGAGCTCGTCCAGCCTGTCCGCATCCTGGCGGGAGCCAACGGCCGCGTGGAGAAGATCGAGTGCGTGAGGATGAAGCTGGGGGCTTTTGACGCCGGCGGGCGGCGCAAGTCCGTGCCCATCGAGGGCAGCAACTTCTTTGTGGAGGCCGACCTGGTCATCCCAGCGGTCAGCCAGCACGCGGATCTGCCCTTCATCCCGGCGGAGAATATCGGCCTGACCCCCTGGGGCACCTTTACGGTCAACAGCGACACCATGATGACGACCATGCCCGGCGTCTTTGCCGGCGGCGACGTGGTGCGCGGCCCCGACACGGTCATCCAGGCCATCGCGGACGGGAAAAAGGCCGCCATCGCCATCGACCGCTACTGCGGCGGCCGCGGGGTGCTCAATCGCGGCGCGGAGATCGAATGGAGCTACATCCCGGATGACGACGAGGTCACCGAACTGCCGCGCTATCCTCTGGAGATGCTGCCGCTGGAAAAACGCAAAAGCTCCTTTGACGAAGTGGTTCTGGGCTATCACAAACTGACCGCAATGGCGGAAGCGATGCGCTGCCTCCATTGCGAAAGGAGGTAAGGGAATGGCGACGGTAAAACTGACAATCAACGGCCAGGCCATCGAGGCCGAGGCCGGCACGACCATCATCGACGCGGCCAAGGCAAACGGCATCTCGATTCCGAGCCTGTGCTATCTGCCGAAAATTCACAAGGTCGGCGCCTGCCGCATCTGCGTGGTCGAGGTGGAGGGCGCGCGGAACCTGCAGGTCTCCTGCCTGACCTCAGTGCGGGAGGGCATGGCGGTACACACTAATACCGGACGGGTCAGGCACGCGAGGAGAGTGCTCTATGAGCTGATGCTCTCCGACCACTCCCAGGACTGCCTGAGCTGTACGAGAAACCAGAGCTGCGAGTTCCAGAGGCTGGGCCGCCTCCTGGGTGTGGACAGCACCCGTTTCATGGGGGAGCGCTCCCAGTACCACTCGGACGCCTCGGTCTCCATCACCCGGGACATGAGCAAGTGCATCCTCTGCCGCCGCTGCGTGACCATGTGCAACGAGATCCAAGGCACCTGTGTCCTGGGCGCACAGAATCGAGGCTTTGACTCCGTGGTCGCGCCGCCGGACAGCCTGCCCATCGGCTCGGTGGACTGCGCCTTCTGCGGACAGTGCACCGTGGTCTGCCCCGTGGGCGCGCTGAAGGAGACCTCCGCCGCGCAGAAGGGCTGGGACGCTCTGAATACACACGGTAAACGCACGGTGGTACAGGTGGCCCCAGCGGTGCGCGTCGCCATCGCGGAGGAGTTCGGCGCCCCGGCGGGCACCCGCTGCACCGGAAAATTGGCCGCCGCGCTGAGGCGTCTCGGCTTTGACGACATCTTTGACACCAATTTCGCCGCCGACCTCACCATCATGGAGGAGGGCACGGAGCTGCTCCACCGGCTCACGGACGCGCTGTCCGGAAAAGGGGCCGTGCTGCCGATGCTCACGAGCTGCAGCCCCGGCTGGATCAAGCATATCGAGCACCACTTCTCGGAGCAGCTGGCGCATCTCTCCACCTGCAAGTCCCCGCACATGATGATGGGCGCGCTGGTCAAGTCCTTTTACGCGGCGCAGATCGGCCAAGAGCCGGAGGACATGTTCGTGGTCAGCGTCATGCCCTGCACAGCGAAAAAGTTTGAGATCGCCCGGGAGGAGATGAAAAATAACGGCGTGCAGAATGTGGACGCCGTCCTGACCACCCGGGAGCTGGCTGACATGATCAAATCCGCCGGCATCGATTTTATGGCCATGCCGGATGAGGAATTTGACAATCCCCTCGGCATGTCCACCGGCGCGGCCGACATCTTCGGCCTGACCGGCGGCGTCATGGAGGCGGCCCTGCGCACGGTCTACGAAGTGGTCACGGGCCGTCCGATCCCCTTTAAGGGGCTGCACATCACGCCCATCGAGGGACTCGACCAGGTGAAGGAGACCGCGATCACCATCGCGGATCCGCTGCCGGCTTACAAGATGTTTGACGGCGTGACCCTCCGCGTGGCTGTCACGAGCGGTCTGGCGGGCGCGAGCAAGCTGATGAAGCAGGTTGAAGCGGGTGAGTCCCCCTACCACTTCATCGAGATCATGGGCTGCCCCGGCGGCTGCATCACCGGCGGCGGGCAGCCCCGGTCGGAGGATCCGCGCGTGCGGCCGAAACGCCTCTCCGGCCTCTATTCGGAGGACGAGAGCAAGGCGCTGCGCAAGTCCCATGAAAACCCTTATATCCAGGCGCTGTACGCGGACTTTTTGGGCGAGCCCTGCGGCCACGTCTCCCACGAGCTCCTGCACACCACCTACACAAAGCGCGGCATCTTCAACGAGCTCACCAGCCAGAGATTCGTCCTGGAGGGCGCGGGGGGCAAAATGGATCGCAAAGCGGCTGCGGCTGCGGAACGCACCGACGCGCGGGCTCAGGCCGATCTCCACGGGAGGGAGGCGCTGGAGTCCTCCAAAGTTTTCGAGCTGGAGGCGGAAAATCGCAGGCTCATGAGCGAACTCCATGACGCGCAGGAGACGGTGGATATTTTGAAAGGGATTTTGAGCAGGTAGGGATAAGGTCAAGGCCCCCTCGGCTTCATTGCTGTGGGGGCCTCTCTTTCTGCTTAAGGTCAAGGGTTCCCGCGGTTACGCCTCGGGAACCGCGCCGCCCTTCGGGCACTCCTCCATAGAGAGGAATTTTTAGAAGTACGATGTAAATATCTCATGGACTTTTACGCCGTAAACTCGGCAGAGGGTAAAGAGAACGTTAATTTCAAAATCCTTCTCTATTTCAATATCTGCCAAAGTCACCATTTCAATTCCCGATCGTTGCGACAACTCTGCGATAGACCAGTTGTGCTTTTTCCGAAGTGATTTCAAGTTAGCGCACATTGCGTGATATTGCCGTGTGTTTTCTTCTTGCTTATCCACAGGATGCCCCCTTTTGTTTTTATTATAGAGTTTATTCCTCTAAAAGTCAATAGTGTATATTCCTCTAAGTTACAATAAGAACAGGATTAGGGGATGACACTATGGATTACGCAGAAAGAATACGGGCGCTTCGGGAAGACAGGGATTGGAACCAAACACAAATAGCGAATATTCTTCGAATAGGTCAAAAAACTTATTCTGATTATGAACTTAAAAAGACCCGAGTTCCTGTGGATAGTCTAATCATTTTGGCAAAACTGTATGATGTGGATATGAACTATATTTGCGGGATAAGCAATAAAAAAAGAACTTATCCTAAAGAACAAGGTATCTTTTGACCTTAAATGCTCCTTTCCAAAGGAACTGTCAGCGCGCCGTCCTCGCGCCGCCCGCTGACTGAGGTTTGCCATTTAAAAGCCCTTGACGAGTCCTGGCCCTTCAAATCTCCCCCTTGACAGCCCGCGCGGAGCATGGTACTTTATAGGGGCTCACACGCCGGTGTGGCGGAATAGGCAGACGCCCGGGACTTAAAATCCCGTGAGGGCAACCTCGTACCGGTTCGACCCCGGTCACCGGCACCAATAAAGTGCCCCAGTTGGGGCACTTTTTGTATTCCCCCCTGAAAGGAATCACGCTATGGACAGCATCGCCGGGAGCGGCTATGAGCGGCCCGACGCCGAACTCACACACAGGCCGCTGCCTGAGATCGAGCGCAGCCTCATCACATCCTACCGCAGGGCGCTGTGGTCGAATT
>WQUU01000092.1 GCA_009781925.1 Bacillota bacterium
TGCCCTCCGCCTTCGACAACCGGCCCCTCAAATTTGACGAGTTCCGGGAAAAAATAAATCAGGTGATCTACGTCTCCGCCACGCCCCAGGTCTATGAGCGCGAGCGCTCGAGCCGGATCGTGGAGCAGATCATCCGGCCCACAGGGCTCCTTGACCCCGAGGTCTCCGTCCGGCCCGTACGGGGCCACATCGACGACCTGACGGAGGAGATTCAGCGGCGCGCGGAAAAGGGCCAGCGCACTTTGGTCACCACCCTGACCAAGAAAATGGCGGAGGACTTGTCCGCCTACTTCACCGCCGGGGGGGTCAAGTGCCGCTACATGCACCACGACATCAACACCATAGAGCGCATGGAGATCATCCGAGACCTGCGCCTGGGAGAGTTCGACGTTTTGATCGGCATCAACCTCCTGCGCGAGGGCCTCGATCTGCCGGAGGTGTCTCTGGTGGCCATTCTGGACGCGGACAAGGAGGGTTTTCTCAGAAGTGAGACGAGCCTGATTCAGACTATCGGCCGCGCGGCCCGCAACGCGGAGGGTTTGGTGATCATGTACGCGGATACGGTGACCCGCTCCATGGAGGCGGCAATTACAGAGACCAACCGCCGCCGCTTAAAGCAGCAGGCCTTCAACGAGGCGCACGGCATCGTACCGCAGACGATCATCAAGAGTGTGCGGGGCATCATTGAGATCTCCGGCGGCGTGGGCGGGGACAGCCGGGACGCGGCTGGCCGGAAACTGACCGAGCGCGAGCGCCGCGAGGCCGTCGACAAGCTGGAAAAAGAGATGAAGCAGGCGGCCAAGATGCTGGAATTCGAATACGCCGCAATTTTGAGGGATGAGCTGATCAAATTAAGGGGGAATTCCGCAACATGAAACAGATGGTCATCGACGGTAACAGCATCCTGAACCGGGCCTTTTACGGCATCCGCATGCTCAACGCCCCGGACGGCACGCCCACCAACGCCGTCTACGGCTTTCTGGCGATTCTCAATAAGTTGCTCACGGACGAAAAACCCGACGGCCTCGCCGTCTGCTTCGACCTGAAAGCGCCGACTTTCCGCCATACGCAGTACGCCGACTACAAGGCCCAGCGCAAACCCATGCCGGAGGAGCTGGCGGTTCAGCTGCCGATTTTGCGGGAGGCTCTGGATGCCATGAACGTCAGGCGCTTCGCGCTGGAGGGCTGGGAGGCCGACGACCTCCTGGGCGCTCTGGCGCGGCAATGTGAAGAAAGAGGCGAATTTTGCGTCATCGTCACCGGGGACAAGGACAGCTTTCAGCTGATTACCGACGCCGTGACGGTCAAGCACGTCAAAACCCGCATGGGGCAGACGGAGACCGTCGACTACACCCCCGCGGTTTTTTTCGCGGAGTACGGCTTCGCGCCGCCGCGGATGGTGGATTTGAAGGCCCTCATGGGGGACAGTTCCGACAATATCCCCGGCATTGCCGGTGTGGGGGAGAAGACGGCGCTGGAGCTGATCCGCCGCTTCGGTTCCCTGGAGGGGGTCTACGCCAATCTGGGCAGCCCCGACATCAGGGACGGCGTGCGCAAAAAACTGGAGGCGGGCAAGGACAGCGCGTTTCTGTCCCACGACCTGGCGACCATCCGCACAAACGCGCCCATCGCGTTCGACCCGGCGGAGACGGCCCTGCGCGCGCCGGACAGCGACAGATTGTACGCGCTGTTTCAAAAGCTGGGGTTCAAAAAATTTATCGAAACCTTTCACCTGACGGCGCCTGTAGGGGGCGCCGCCCCCGGCGTTTCGCGCGAGGCCCCGCATGTGGTTGTCAATGACATCGGCGAGGCGATTCAGGCGGTAAACAGAGCGGAACTTATAGCTGTCCTGACTGTCGATGGCGGCTTGGACGCGCTGGAGCTCTGTGACGGCGAAAGAGGCTACGCCATCCGCTGGGGCGAGGGTACGGGGGATTACAACGAACTGCTCCGCGCCGTTTTCCGCCCCGAGGTAAAAAAAATCTCCCACAATGTGAAAGACCTCATGCGCCTGCTGCAGGCGGAAAATCTGCCCACGTCCGGCTTTGTTTTCGACACGGCTCTGGCCGCTTACCTGCTGGAGGCCACCGACAGCACTTACGACCTTCCGCGTTTGACGCAAAAGTACCTGGGCCGGGAGGAGGGCGGCGCTTTTGCGGTCTTTGACCTCTGTACGGAATTCAGGCGCAAATTGGAGGAAAACGGCCAGACAGACCTGTTCCGGGACATCGAGCTGCCCCTCTGCCAAGTTTTGGCCGACATGGAACGCGAGGGCTTTCTCGTAGACCGCGCCGCCCTGCACGACTTCGGCGAGAGCCTGCAGACCGCGATCACCGCCTTGGAGCGGGATATCTACCGCCTGGCCGGGGAGGAGTTTAACATCCTCTCGCCCAAGCAGCTGGGAGCCGTACTCTTTGAACACCTCATGCTCCCCGCCGGAAAGAAGACCAAGACCGGCTGGAGCACCAATGTGGACGTTCTGGAAAAACTCATCGGCAAACACCCGGTGATCCGGCCAATTTTGGACTACCGCCAATTGACAAAGCTCAAGTCCACCTATGCCGAGGGGCTGCAAAAAGTCATCGGCCCGGATGGGCGCATCCACACCAGCTTTCAGATGACCGTCACCGCTACGGGGCGCCTCTCCTCCACAGAACCCAATTTGCAAAACATCCCCGTGCGCACCGAACTCGGCGCGCAGATTCGGAAGATGTTTGTGGCCGCGCCCGGAAACGTTTTGGTGGATGCGGACTACAGTCAGATCGAGCTGCGGCTTCTGGCCCATATCTCCGGCGACGCACACATGAAAGAGGCGTTTCTGAGCGGTGAGGATATCCATACCGTCACGGCCTCTCAGGTCTTCGGCGTGCCCTTTGCGGAGGTGAGTTCCCTCATGCGCCGGAGGGCCAAGGCGGTGAACTTCGGCATCGTTTACGGTATCTCCGCCTTCTCCCTCAGCCAGGACATCGGCGTGAGCCAGCCGGAGGCCAAGGCCTACATCGACGCCTATCTGGAAAAGTACGACGGCGTGCGCGCCTATCGGGAGAGGGTGATCGCGCAGGCGAAAGAGGACGGCTATGTGACCACGCTCTATGGCCGCCGCCGGTCGCTGCCGGAACTCAAATCCTCCAACTTTAACCTCCGCAGTTTCGGCGAGCGGGTGGCGCTCAACATGCCCATCCAGGGCACGGCGGCGGACATCATGAAGATCGCCATGCTCCGCGTGGCGCAGCGCCTGCAGGCGGAGGGGCTGGAGGCAAGGCTCATCCTCCAGGTGCACGACGAGCTCATCGCCGAGTGCCCCGAGGCGGAGGCGCGGCGCGTGGCAGCCCTCCTCGACGAGGAGATGGAGGCCGCGGCGCAGCTGAGCGTCCCCCTGACGGCGGAGGCGAAATACGGCAAGAGCTGGGCAAGCGCGAAATGAGTGTTGAGATTTTTGACGCCCTGCCCGCGCACATTTCGCAAATTTACGCCATCGAGACCCGGTGCTTTCGAACCCCCTGGACGCCGGCTCAGCTCAGCTATTACCTGGAGATCCCGGGCTTTGCCCTGCTGATTGCGGTGGAAAACGCCAAAATTTTGGGCTACCTCTGCCTCGACTCCGTGCTGGACGAGGGCAGCATTGCCAACCTCGCCGTCATTCCCGAATACCGCAGACGGGGGATCGGTGAAAGCTTGCTGTGCGCCGCGGAGCTCAGAGCCCGAAAACGCGCACTCAAGGTTTTGTATCTGGAGGTGCGTAAATCCAACGCCGCCGCCGTCGCGCTCTATGAAAAGCAAGGGTTTCAGCGCGTCGGTCTGCGGAAGGGATATTATACAAATCCGACTGAGGATGCGATCCTGATGACGAAAACACTGTAAATTTGTAACCGGGTTGTAAGATTTCTGTCGATTGACAACGAAGGGCGGCTGCTATATAATTTTATATAGGAATAAAATAATATGAATCAACTGTTGGGTGATGTGTTTGCGCGTATTATTTTTTTCAACCAGTACGGGACAGGGACACAACCAGGCCGGCAGAGCGGTCAAGGAGTATCTGGACAGCCGCGGGGTGGAGACCGTCTTCTCGGATGTGCTCGACACCGGCAAGAAGAAATCCGGGAGGGTCTCAAAGCTCTATGAGGGGATCGTCAACCACGCGCCGCGTGTGTTTGGCGCGCTCTATTGGATTGGGGAGCATATCAGTTCGGCCAAGCATCACTCGCCCATCTATTATCTCAATACGCTGTACACGGATTCGCTGTGTAAAGTGATTGCGGACATCGGGCCGGACGTGATTGTCTGCCCCCACCTGTTCAGCGGCCAGGCGGTCACGCGGCTCATCGAAAAAAAGAAACTGGAAATCCCTACGGTCGGGGTGATGACAGATTACTGCTGTACCCCCTTCTGGGAGGAGACCAGGCTTGACCGCTATATCACCCCCAACGAGCTCGTGTCGGAGGACTGCGTCGGGCACGGGATGAAGCGGTCAACGCTTCTGCCTCTGGGCATTCCGGTGAGCGCGAAATTTTCCGCGCACACACCCAAGGCGGAGGCGCGCGCGGTCTTTGGACTTGCGAATGAGACCGTGTTTGTGGTCAACGGCGGCAGTATGGGTTACGGCAAAATTCCGGAGCTCGCCGCCGGGCTCGTCCGCCGTATGCCGGAGGCCGGCGTTGTGGCGGTCTGCGGCCACAACACGGCTACATATGATAAGGTCAAGGACATAAAGGGCGTGACGGCCCTCCCGTTTATCCACAACCTCGACGTGCTTTTGGACGCCGCCGACGTACTGCTGACCAAACCGGGCGGGCTCTCCACCACGGAGGCGACCGTCAAG
Organism: Bacillota bacterium; assembly: GCA_009781925.1. GTDB lineage: Bacteria > Bacillota > Clostridia > Oscillospirales > Oscillospiraceae > WQUU01. The sequence continues at coordinate 4,823 of WQUU01000092.1, forward strand.
CGTATCCCCTTCGTCATCACGATGCCCATACCGGGCAACGAGGATCGCAACGCCTCATTTTTTGCCAAAACGGGAATGGCGGTCTCGGTTAAAACAGTGGAGAGCGCTGTGGATGCGGCCTACCGCCTGGCCTCTGACGCGGAAGCCCGCCGCGCGATGCTGGCGGCCCAAGAGCGCTATGGCAGCGTCACCGCCGCAAAAGATATCGGGGATTTGATCATCAGTCTGGCAAGATAAAGGCAGGAGAAAAGAGCGCCGTCAAACAAAAGGAGCGCCGTCAAACAAAAACTGTCCCCCTGAGCGCGGCGAAGCATCTTAAAAATAGCAGTTGGCAAAGATTCTTCGCTGCGCTCAGAAGGACAATGAAAGTAGGGGGAGTGGGGCAATGTTCCTATGGCTGCTGATGACCGCCGCCGGTTTTTTGTCCGGCTCGGTCATGTATGCCTATTTCATCCCGAAATGGATTCGGGGTGTCGATGTCCGGCAGGGTCACGAGGACGAGAACCCGGGCGGCACAAACGCGGTGGATACGGCGGGTCTGCCCATCGGAATCACCTGTATTATTTTGGATTTGGCCAAGGCTTTCGCGCCGGTGTTCGTCGCCGTGTCCGTGCTGGGTATCCGGGGGGTGACTCTGGCGCCGGTCATTGTCGCACCCGTACTGGGGCACGCGTTCTCCCCGTTTATGCGTTTCAAAGGCGGAAAGGCCGTGGCCTCCTCTTTCGGCGCGCTTTTGGGGGCGATCGGGATCAGCTGGGCGGTGTTTATCCTCGTCCTGGCCATGCTGATTTTTCAGTTTGCGCTCGTACTCAAGCCCAATTCCGCAAAAGTGCTTGCGGGCTATGCCTGCGCGAGCATCGCGGCCTTTCTCATCGAGCCCCTGCCAGAGATCAAGATCGCCATGCTGCTGATCTGCTTCATCGTGTGCTACAAACATGTGCGCCGCTTCGACAGCGGGGGGATCGGTCTGGGCGTGGGCCCCTTCTCCGTCAGCTACGAGGATCGGGAGCTCAAATTTGCCGGGCCGGGCGTACATAAGAAATAGGATAAGGTTGAGAAAAGGGGTTGTAGCAAAACGGGTCGTCGAGGACGCCGACCCCTACATCATGTGGATGCATTTTACATCATGCAGCACATATTGTAGGGGGCGGCCTCCCGGACGCCCCGTTGTTGCGTTTTGCTACGACCCCTTTTTTTGACTATCGGTTCCGCACCAAATCCAGCGCGTTCATCAGCATCTCGGCGGCCTCGCTCCGGGTGATGGAGAGCTGCAGAGAGTCGCCGTCCTTGGGCAGGACGTTCGTAGCCTGGAGATTCGCCACGCTCTGATAGGCCCAGACCGGCGTCGCGCCCAGATTCGTGTTGACGGTGGAGACATCGGTGACGCCCAGCACGCGGTTCAGAATCACGGCGGCCTCGCTGTAGCTCACGGGGGCGTTGGCGTCGAACGTCGCGGCGCCGGCCTCCCCATAGCCCGAGATCACCCCGGACATCAGCGCCGTGGACACATAGGGCTTGACCCAGGCGGGCATGTCCGCGTCATCGGAGAAGCCGGTGCGGGAGACGCCGGAGAGCAGCTTTGTGTTGACCACCTTCATGCACATGGCCAGGAATTCGCCTCTGCTGACCGCTTTGCCGGGATCGAACAGGTATTCCCCGCCCAGCTGCTCCCCCACGAAGACGTTATTCTCCGCCAGAAAGGTGGCGGCATAGGCGTCCGGGCTGTAGGCCATGTCCTGATAGTGGATCGTGGTCTTCTGCTTCTCAATCTTGACGATGACCGTAGCCTCCTGGGAGACGTTGCCGTTCGCGTCCGTGGCGCGGAAGCCAAAGTAGTCCTTGCCCTTCTTGCCGTCCAGGGGGGCGTATACAAAGCTGCCGTCCGGCTGTAAACTCAATTCACCCTTGATGGGCGGAGTCGTGAGGGAAAAGCTCAGCGCGTCGCCTTCGGGATCCGTGGCGCTGAGCTTCCCGCCCACGGAGACACCCCGGTAGGTGGTCAGTTCAAGGTTTTCCGCAATCGGAGCGGTGTTTGCGGCGGTTGCGGGCTTTGCCGTGGGGCTCGGCTGCGCCGCCGCGGCGGCAGCCGGCGCGAAGCCCAGGCACAGACTTAGCAGGATGAGGGCCGCCGCGGCCAAAATAGTTGCACGTCTTTTCATGTAAAAAGTTACCTCCATGCAAAAATGTGTGAGCCCGCTCCATGGAGTAGGTTCACACATAGTTTGCGCGAAGGATTGGTAAATATTCACTTCAAAAGAAAATTTTTATCACGGACTGGGGCTCGGGCTCGAATTGGCCTTGGCGATCGCGTCCTGCTGTTCCTTCGTCAGGTTTGAACCCGTGTCGGCTCCGGAGTTTTGGAGATCCGGGTTCAGTGTCGCGTCCGAAGGCGTGGCCTTGGCGGTTGCGCTCGGAGTGACCGCGCCGGGGCTCGTATTCGGACTGTCCGTGACTGCGCCCGAGAGGGTCGGGGAGGGGGAGGCGCCGGGTTCCGCATTGCCGCCTTTGCCGCTGGTCAGCGCCACGGCGACGATAATCGCAATGATGACAAGGAGCAGCAGTACGCCGATGATCGTTCTGGATGTGCGATTCAATTTCATTTTGTTTCATCCTCTCGTATGGTGATAGGCTCTAAACTGTCGAAATTTTTAGATTCCGTAGGGGACGCACACCCGGGCGTCCCGTTGTCCGTCTCATCATGGATGCGGGCCGCCCGGTGTGCGTCCCCTACAGTTGTTCCCGCCTCGCCAATCAGCAGCCCCCACATCAGCCACATCAGCGGGGTGACAAAGCACAGCCCGAGTCCGAAAAAGCTCTGTGCCCAATAGCACAGCACAGCGCCGCCCAGAGCGGAGCTGAGGGCGTCCCGCCTTTTGAAAAAGCGCTTGAGCGAGACGGCAATCGCGCACAGATAGGCGAGCAGCCCCAGAATACCGATGTTGGCCAGATAGCCAAAAAACTCGTTGTGGGCGTTGTCCACGCCGGCGGTGAGCGTCTGGCCGGTCTCCGGAACGTAGCGGGTGAAGACCATGTCCGCCAGCCGGAACCGCACGGTACCGGGCCCGCCGCCCAGCAGCGGGCGTTCGGGAACCAAATTTAACACGCCGCGCCAGATCTCAACGCGGTGGGAGCCGAAGCTGTCCTGCGCATTCCCGTGGAGCACCTGAGAGGCCTCATAGAGTGTCCCGCTCTGGCCCGGATAGAACCACAGTCCGACGAAGCCCAAGACAACCAGCGCGGCGCAGAAAATTGCCACCCCTTTGCGCGGCCGTCGAAACGCCTTTGGGAACAGATCCGGCAGCAGGGCGCAGACCGCGAGCAGTGTCGCCGCTCCGAAAGCCAGAAGGGGAAGCAATCCAAGCCGCAGATGAAACGCGGCGACATCCCGTCCGTTGGGCCAGACGCTGCACAGCGCGAGGCCGACCGTGACGCCCAGTACCGCCAGCGCGGAACACATCCGGCGAAAACTGTCGCCGTCCTCCGCGAAAACCGGCGCGCAGATCAAAACCGCGGCCCCGAGGCCCACAATACCCCCCGCGACGCGAGAGCTCACGAGGACAAAGGTACTGAGCGCGGCGGGCAGGAGGAGCAGCCAGGCCCTGCCGCCCCGCCGGACGGCCAGCGCGGTGAAAAAGGGGACGGCCAGGCAGAACAGGGCGCTGAGCAGATCGATGTTGCCGATGGTACCCAAAAAGGGATATTGGGTCTGGCCGGTGAGGGGCAGGTCGTGATAGCGCCGTGTGCCGGGAAATAGCCAGAAGGGATTGAGATTGAGGAGCTGCAAAATCGCGATCACGCAGCAGATTGTGACCGCCGCGGCAAAGGCCAGCGCATGGGCTTTGCGGAGCCGCCCGAACCATGACACGCCCAGAAAGATCAGCCCGTAACAGAGCAGCAGAACTAGCCCCTCATAGCGCTGTCCGGCGTTGAGGATGATCTCCGCCCCATAGGGAGAGAAAATCGTGGAGAGGCAGCCGATGAGCATAAACGCCAGAATAAAAATCTGCGGCAGGCGCAATTTTGGCCGGACAAAGCGCTTTTTCAAAGCTTCGACGACGCAGGCGGCGATCAGCGCCAGCAGCCAGAGCCCGGTCAGGCAGGTGCAGAAGAGAAATTTTGAAAGCGTGATGTCATAATAGCCGTTGACCATAAACAGCGGGAGAACAAGGAGCATCAAAAAGACGTAGCAATCGGTGACGGCGCGGGGGAGCCCCTCGCGAAACCAGCGGCGCATGAATGAACCCCCTCCTTGTCCGAATGTCATCCTACCCATTATACCAGAATGCCCGCCGGGTGTAAAGAATGAATGTTGGGGACGGATTTATCCGTCCCGCGTTCCCGCATGATTTTACATGCCCGCGTCCCCGCACGATTTTACATGTCTTTTACCTTGCGGCCCTTGACAGACGGGAAGCGCCGTTATACTATAGTCCCCATGAATCGACTGCTGATCATCAGTTTTGACGCCGTGGGCAGCGCGGAGTGGGATAGGCTCGGCGCTTATCCGAATATGGCGTCTTTTGCCAAAAGCGCCGCCCTGACGCTGGACGCGCGGACAGTTTTCCTCTCCAATACCTATCCGATCCACTGCTCCGTGATCACGGGACAGCCGCCCTCCGCGCACGGGCTCATCAGCAACACTGAAGCCTTCCCGGAGAAGAACCCGCCCTGGTTTACCCGCGCCTCCGACATCCGGGCAAAGACCCTCTGGCAGGCGGTTGCGGCAGCGGGCGGCAGCGTGGCCGCTGTGCTCTGGCCCGTCACCGGCGGGTCGAAGGACATCCGCTGGAACATCCCGGAGAGCCCGGGCCGCTACGGCCCGAGCCTGATCACCGAGAACCTGAAGAGCGGCAGCGCGGGTCTGCAGCTCCGTCTCCTCCTGCGGCATTGGAGACTGCTGAAAAGCCTGGATCAACCCGGCTTGGACAGCTTTGTCACGGCCTGCGCTTCGGACATCCTGCGCAAGTATCGGCCCAATCTCACCCTCGTACACCTCACCTGTTACGACACGCTCTGCCACCGCTATGGCAGGGGAGCCCCGGAACTCCAAACAGCTTTTGCGAGCCTGGACAAAAATCTCGGCCTCCTGTTGGACGCCGCCGGGCAGTCGGCCTCTGTGCTGATTTTCTCAGACCACGCCCAGTTCAGCGTACATACAGTTGTGGCAGTGAATGCTGTTTTGCAAAACATGGGCCTTCTCCGCCGCGCGGGCGACACCTGGGTCGCCGGGGAGTCGCATTGCTTTATCGAGTGCTGCGGCGGCAGCGCCTTTTTCCACCCCGGCAGCCTGGACGAAAACGGCATTGCCCGCGTCCGGGGCGTGGTCGCGGCGTCGGAGGGTTTTCACCGCTTTTTGACGGCCGAGGAGATGCGCGAGTGCGGGCGGGAAAACCTGCCTTTTGGCTTCTGCGCGAAAATCGGGTATTGCTACGACGCCGTGGGCAAAGTGGAAAAGGGCAACCACGGCTATCCCCCGAACTACCCGGGCTATGGGGTGTTTTACGCCGTCCGGGGAGAGAGGCATGAGCCCGGCAGCGTCCGCCGCGGGGGGAGTTTATTGGATATCGCGGCCTTGGCGGCAAAGGAATTGGGGATCGAATTTTAAATTTTAATTGATGACTGTGGGGCGCGGCACCCTCGGCGCGCCGACCTGATTGTCACCCTGAGCGCAGCGAAGGGTCTGTCCCAATAAAATACACGCAGCAGAGGAGAGCCGAACATGGAAGAACAGACAAAACTCGACATGTCCGCGCGATTGACCAAAAAGGAACGCAGCTGGGTGATGTACGACTGGGCGAACTCCGCCTTTGCCACCATCATGATGGCGGCGGTGTTTAACGCCTTTTTTACGGGGCTTGTCCCCAATCAGCGCGGCGACTATTTCTGGAGCCTCGGCGTCTCCGTCGCCACGCTGATCGTGGCGGTGTCCGCGCCGATCCTCGGTTCCTTCGCGGACTACAAGGGGTTTAAAAAGAAACTCTTCGCCGTATACCTGGCTCTGGGCCTTGTGGCGACGGCCCTCTGCGCCATTTCGGACACCTGGCAGGTTCTGTTGATTGCCTATGTCTTTGCCTTTGTGGGTTTTTCCGGAAGCTGCCTGCTCTATGACAGCTTTTTGCCGGACGTGACCACCCCCGCGCGCATGGACAAGGTCTCCGGCTGGGGCTACGCCATGGGCTATATCGGCGGCAGCACAATCCCCTTTGTCATCAGCATTGTTCTCATTCAGTTTGGCGGACACTTTGGCGTCGATAAGACGCTCGCCGTCAAATTGAGCATTTGGATCACCGTGATCTGGTGGGGCCTGTTCACAATTCCTTTCTTTAAAAATATCCACCAGGACAGCTTTGTCGAAAGGCCAAAGACCGGCGCCGTGCGCCAGGCCTTCACGAATATCTTCAGAACGGCGAAAAAGATCGGAGCCATGAAGGGCCTTTTGTTCTTCCTGCTGGCGTATTTCTTTTACATCGACGGGGTGGGCACGGTCATCAGCCTGGCCACCAGCTACGGCACGGTGCTGGGCCTCACCATGGTCGGCATGATTTTGGCGCTGATGGTCACGCAGATCGTGGCCTTCCCCTTCAGCATTCTTTTCTCCCGGTTTGCGAAAAAGATCGGCTCGCTGAACATGATTACCGTCGCCGTGGGGATGTATGTGGTCATCTGTGTCGTGGGCTTTTTTATGGGGTTCATCATCGAGCGGCAGGAGATTCCGGCGAAACTGGCGGCCCTGTCCGCCCAGGGGATAACGGTGCAGAACTCCGGCAACCTCACCGCCATCAACGCGGCCCTGCAAAACGCCAAAATTGAGGACACGGCCTGGAACCTGACGCCCGCCTACGTCAGCGCCGTCCACACTTCACAGGTTCTCTTTTGGGTTTTGGCCACGATGGTGGGCATGGTTCAGGGCGGCATCCAGGCCCTGTCCCGCTCCTACTTCGGCAAGCTGGTACCCCCGGCGAACTCCGGCGAATTCTTCGGCTTCTTTGAGATCTTCAGCAAATTTGCGGCCATCATCGGCCCGGCGCTCTACGCCTTGGTCAAAGGGATTACGGGGCGCAGCTCTTTTTCGATCCTCTCGATCATCCTGCTCTTCGCCGTCGGTCTTGTGCTCCTCACGGTCGGGCGAAAACAGATGAAAACGGAATAGGACACGCAAATTCGCTCCCCTCCGGCATACAATGGCCAGAAGGGGGCGAATCTATGCAGGAACTTTTTACCGTCATATTACTCGGAATCGCCGCAAACCTGGATAATCTCTGCGTCGGCATGTCCTACGCCATGATGGGCAGGCGCATCCGGTTTTTCGATAATCTCATCATCTCCGGTGTGTCGGGACTCACCGCATACATCGCCTGCGCCGCCGCCGGACTGATCGGCGCCGCTGTCATACATCTGAGCGCAATTTTGGGCCCGGCGATCTTGGTTTTGCTTGGGGTTGTGAGCATCGCCGTGGTGTTCAAAGGAAATAATGAAAAAGAGAAACCCCGCCGCCGCGCCGGAAAATGCGTGGAACTGCTCGCGCTCAGCCTTGCGCTGGCGCTCAACGGCATCGCGGAGGCCTTCGGCGCGGGGCTCGCGGGCCTTGGGGCGGTTCCGCTGGCGCTGTCCGTCACGCTGCTGGGTATCCTGTCGGTCGGCCTCGGTGGATTTTTTGGGAAAAAGCTCCGAAAAGCGGGCGCGGGCCGCTGGCTGAACGTGATGAGCGGCCTGTTGCTGATTGGGGTGGGGGTATATCAATTTCTGAGTTGACCTGTCGTAAAATAGCGCTTGCCAGACCACCCGGCACAGTGTATTATGTATAGCATCCTGATAAAAATCGAGGCGGCCTTGCCTTTACAAAGGAGACGGATACCGCTATGACATTTGTTTGTTACTCCAAGTGCAGCACCTGCCAGAGAGCACAAAAATGGCTGGATGAGAGGAAAGCCCGCTATGACATCCGTGACATCAAGCTGCAAAATCCAAGCTATGAAGAGCTGTGCGAATGGCACAAAATCAGCGGCCTGCCGCTGAAGCGCTTTTTTAACACCAGCGACCTGCTGTACAAGTCCCTTGCGCTCAAAGAAAAACTCCCCGCCATGGGCGAGGAGGAGCAGCTGCGTCTGCTCGCCACAGACGGCATGCTGGTAAAACGCCCGCTGCTGATCGGCGACGGGTTTGTGCTGGCCGGCTTCAAAGAGAGCGAGTGGGCGGAAAAACTGTGATTCAGTCCACCGGCTGGAGCACCGCTGTGACAGGCACAACTTTGTTCATCAAATAGCTCCACGTAAAACAGCCGACAACGCCGTCCGCGGTCAGTCCGTTGGCGCGCTGAAACGCCATGACCGCGTTGGCGGTTCCGTTGCCGAAAATGCCGTCGATTCCGCCGGTTGTATAGCCGAGCCGCGTAAGCGAATCCTGTAAGATGAGCACATATGTACTGATGCTGCCGAGCCTGACAGCGGGATAACCGCCGGTGGCGCAGGCCGGGGTGCCGAATCTCCGGTCAAAATGAACCCAGGTAGGGGTCAGGGAGGAGGGCTCCACATAGCTCCAGATCCCGGAGTTGTAGGCCAGAGACCGCATCGTGTTTCGCTCCGCGGCGCTGAGATTGTGGCCGACGTCGAAGGCCACGCCTGCGAAATGCTGGGACTGCTGCCCGTGGCCGCCCTCATAGGGCCGCTTAAAGGCGAAGCCCACGCGGATGGGCCGCCCGTATAGAAATCGAAAACTGTTCCAGGATTGCATGGCCCTTTTTGTGCTCCACAGGAGGTCGCTCCGGCTGGAACCCCTGAATTCTCTGACCAACAGGCTGTTTCCCGTGTTATAGGGCATAGCCTCGTTTTCGTTTCTGAAATAAGTCTCCATGCGATTCTCGTCATTGTTAAAGATGCGAATGGTCGCCATGATTTTCTCACCGCCTTTATGCTCATTCTATTCACTTGACATTTTAATGTGTGCGCGTATACTATAGGCAAAGTGAGGTGACATGTCTGTGCAAACCGTATCGACAACCCTGACGGCAAAAGACGTCCTCGGCGCGTGGAAAGTTCGATGGGGCATCGGGCGCATGGATTACAAAGTTGATCCGGGGCTCTATGCCGTCGGGGCGCCCGACAGCGAGTCGCCCGTCCTGGTCAGCGCCAACTATAAACTGACTTTTGATGTTTTACGAAAGAATCTCGCCGGCCTGGACTGTTGGCTGCTGATCCTGGATACGAAAGGTATCAACGTCTGGTGCGCGGCGGGGAAGGGGACATTCGGCACAGATGAGTTGGTGTACCGGGTACAGATGACAGGGCTGTCCAAAATTGTCGCGCACAGGCGGCTGATTTTGCCGCAGCTCGGAGCCTCCGGCGTGAGCGCGCACGAGGTTGCGTGGCGCGCGGGCTTTTCTGTTGTCTATGGCCCGGTGCGGGCGGAGGACATCAAGGCGTTCCTTGACTCCGGCTGCCAGGCCACAAAAGAGATGCGCGCGGTGAAGTTCACTCTGCGCGACCGGCTTGCTCTGACGCCGATGGAGCTGATTCCGGCGGTCAAGGTATCCCTGCCGATTCTGGGCGGCCTGTTTCTGACCAACCTGTTCGCCAAACGGCCTTTTGACAAAAAAGACGCCGCCGTTTTCGGCGGAGCCCTCTTGACCGGTACGGTGCTCACGCCCGCGCTGTTGCCGCTGATCCCGGGCAGGGCCTTTTCGTGGAAAGGCTGGCTTCTGGGGTTCGGCTGGACTGCGGGCGCACTGAAACATTTTGGGCGCCTCG
>WQUU01000093.1 GCA_009781925.1 Bacillota bacterium
GAACTGTCCGCCACGGTGTAACCGTCCGGCAGCGTCCCCGGCAGCGCGCCCGCCGGCTGGCCCTCAGCAAAGGTGGCGGGGTCTGCCCCCTCCGGCAGGGCCGCAACGGCCCGCAGCGACGCCGGCAAGGCCAACGCCTCCGCCGCCGTGCCCTCGGGAACGGCGGTGCTGTAGGTTGTCATCTGCGGCTCAAAAGCTGTCACGGTCTGAGGGCTGTCCCCCTGCGCGAACAGAGGAATCATCAATAGCGCCATTATGAGGGCCGCAATTATGGCCATCAGCAGCGCCCTGGTCTTCCGACTGGGCATGTTCATATTCTATTCTCTCCTTTTTTGTTGAGCCTATCTTTATCGATACTTTATATTTTTAATAAGAATTGATTTTTTGCCATACTCCGTAAAAGGTGCTTTGCGCCCACCCCACAGAAAGTGGGCGCAAAGCCAGTTCAGGCAAAAAGGTTAAAAATTAAACTCCTCATAAGAGGTTATTGCCGAGAATTTTGGGAAGTTACGGAGGCGGCGTTTAACGCGAAACACAAATGTCGATTGCAATCACAATATGTTGACATAATTTTTTAACCAAATACATCATACACGAAAGATAATTTATTTCATTTGTTTTCCCGTTGAAAATCATATTAGCCGCAAAATTATATGTAATATGGCACATAATTGAACAATTATCTAAAATATACCTAACAAAGCGCATTATATTATAGCGCCGCAAAATTGTCAAGCCCTTTTCTGAAAAAAGTTTACAATAATTTTTTTATTGGAAACAAAAATACAAGGCCTTTTGATATTTCAAAAGACCTTGTACCTTCAGTAGCCGCTTTCAAGTTATGAAAAAAGCCCGCAACTCGTTGAATTGCAGGCTTTTTCCCGTGGTACGCCCGACTGGACTTGAACCAGCGGCCTTCAGAGTCGGAGTCTGACACTCTATCCAACTGAGCTACGGGCGCGTATCTAGCAAGCGCCATTATAGCAAATGTAAGGGGCATTGTAAAGCGTTTTTCAGCTCACCTTTTTTTCTTCTTGCCTATCTCCGTCTCGCCCATCGTCTCGGCAAACTGGCGCAGCAAGCCTTTTTGCTGTGCGCTCAAGTTTTTTGGCACGGCCACGTTCACTGTCACGAACTGGTCGCCGCGGCCGGAGCCGTGCAGGAAGGGGATGCCCTTGCCTTTCAGCCGGAAAACGGCGCCCGTCTGTGTGCCCTCCGGGACGGGGTACTTGACTTTGCCGTCCAGCGTGGGTACCTCAACCTCCCCGCCCAGGGCCGCCTGTGTAAAGGAGATGGGGATGCTGCAAAGCACGGACGTGCCGTCCCGCTGTAAAAAACTGTGGGGCCGCACGCTCACCGTGACCAGCAGATCGCCGGCCGGGCCGCCGGACTTGCCGGCGTTGCCCTGGCCCCGGAGAGAAATGGTCTGGTCATCGTCAATGCCAGCGGGGATATTGACGGAAATTTTTCTCTGGCGACGCTGTGTGCCGCTGCCTTTGCAGGAAGCGCAGGGCTGCTTGATGATCTTGCCCGTACCGCCGCACTTGGGGCAGGGGCCGCTGCTCTGCATGGTCATGCCCATGACGCGCTGCTGCGTGCGCACAGAGCCCGTGCCGCCGCAGTTTGTACAGGGTTCCGCGGACGTGCCTTTGAGAGCGCCGCTGCCGCCGCAGTCCTCACAGAGTTCCACCTTGCCCACGTTGACCTCCCGGGTGCAGCCGAAGGCGGCCTCCTCAAAACTGACGCTGACGCCGACATGGATGCTCTCCCCGCGCTGCGGGCCGGTATGGGCCGCGCCGACGGCACCGAAGATGTCTCCCAGACCGCCGAAGAGATCGCCGAAAATGTCCCCAAAACCTGCGCCGCCAAAGCCGGAAAAGCCCGCTCCCCCCGCTCCGCCGCCAAAACCGGCGTTGGGGTCAAAGGCCGCGTGGCCGAACTGGTCGTATTGCGCGCGCTTGTCGGCGTCGGACAGGATCTCATAGGCCTCGTTGAGTTCCTTGAACTTGGCCTCCAACGCCTTGTCGTCCGGGTGCAGATCGGGGTGATACTCCTTGGCGAGGCGGCGGTAAGCTTTTTTGATCTCCGCCTCTGGCCCGCCCTTCTTGAGGCCCAATATTTCGTAATAATCTCGTTTCTCGGCCATAGACCTTGTTCCTTTCAAACTGGGGGGCGGATATTGAATCCGCCCCTACCGATTTGATTACTTTTTGTCGTCGTCTACGGGTTCATAGTCGGCGTCATAGTATTGCTGTCCGCCCTGGGAAGCGCCCTGATCGTAGCTTCCGCCCTGACCGTAGCCGCCGCCCTGACCCTGGTCACCCTGGGGCGCGGCGTTGGAATAGAGCTTCTCGCTGACTTTATAGAACACCTGGGTGAGCTCGTCGGTGGCGGACTTGATGGCGCCTGAGTCGCTGCCCTTCAGGGTCTCCCGCAACTTATTGAGGGCCGTTTCGACCTCGGATTTATCGGAGGCGTCGATCTTGTCGCCCACATCGGTGAGCGTCTTTTCCGTCTGGTAGACCATCTGATCGCCGGCATTGCGGATATCGATCTCCTCTTTGCGCTTCTTGTCCTCGGCGGCGTAACGCTCCGCGTCCTTGACGGCTTTCTCGATGTCGTCCTTGGAGAGGTTGCTGGAGGCCGTGATGGTGATGTGCTGCTCTTTGCCGGTGCCGAGGTCACGGGCGCTGACATTCACGATGCCGTTGGCGTCGATGTCAAAAGTGACCTCGATCTGGGGGACGCCCCTGCGTGCGGGGGCGATACCGTCCAAATGAAAGCGGCCCAGGCTCTTGTTATACTGCGCCATCTCCCGCTCGCCCTGGAGGACGTTGACCTCCACGCTGGTTTGATTGTCCGCCGCCGTGGAAAAGACCTGGCTCTTCTTGGTGGGGATGGTGGTGTTGCGCTCGATGAGCTTGGTGAACACACCGCCCAGGGTCTCAATACCCAGAGACAGGGGGGTGACGTCCAGGAGCAGAATACCCTCCACGTCGCCGCCCAGAACGCCGGCCTGGATCGCCGCGCCCACGGCCACGCACTCGTCAGGGTTGATGCCCTTGAAGCCCTCTTTGCCGGTGAGATTTTTCACCGCGTCCTGTACGGCGGGGATCCGCGTGGAGCCGCCCACCAGCAGGACTTTGGAGATTTGCCCGGCGGACAGGCCGGAGTCGGACAGGGCCTGCTTGACCGGCCCGATGGTCTTTTCCACCAGCTGATGGGTCAGTTCATTGAACTTCGCGCGGGTTAAGGTGACATCCAGGTGCTTGGGGCCGTAAGAGTCCGCCGTGATATAGGGCAGGTTGATGTTCGAGGTGGTGACACCGGAGAGTTCGATCTTCGCCTTCTCGGCGGCCTCCCGCAGACGCTGCATGGCCACCTTGTCGGTGGAGAGGTCGATACCCTCTTTTTTCCGGAACTCTTCCACCAGGTATTTGGTGACGCACTCATCAAAGTCATCGCCGCCCAGACGGGTGTCGCCCGCCGTGGCCAGAACTTCGATGACCCCGTCGCCGATCTCCAGCACGGACACGTCGAAGGTGCCGCCGCCCAGGTCGTAGACCATGATCTTCTGGTCGCTCTCCTTGTCGAGGCCGTAGGCCAGAGCCGCCGCCGTGGGCTCGTTGATGATGCGCTTGACGTCCAGGCCCGCGATCCTGCCCGCGTCCTTAGTGGCCTGGCGCTGGCTGTCGTTGAAGTAGGCCGGGACAGTGATGACCGCCTCGGTGACGCTCTGGCCCAGATAGGCCTCCGCGTCCGCCTTGAGTTTTCCTAAAATCATGGCGGAGATCTCCGGGGGGGAGTACTGTTTGCCGTCCACGGTGACTTTGTAGTTGCTGCCCATCTCGCGTTTGATAGAACTGATGGTGCGATCGGGATTCGTGATGGCCTGGCGCTTTGCCACCTGGCCCACCATGCGCTCCCCCGTCTTGGAAAAGGCCACGACGGAGGGCGTCGTGCGCGAACCCTCTGCGTTGGCGATGACGACGGGCTCCCCGCCCTCCATGACCGCCACACAGCTGTTGGTGGTGCCCAGATCTATGCCGATAATTTTACCCATTTCAGTGTTCCTCCTATGAATAATCGATGGATTGTGATATGATATTGATTACGTCTGTAGGGAACGGATTGATCCGTTCCGCCGTGTTGATTCAATCTATCGGAACGGATCAATCCGTTCCCTACAGGGTTCTTGCGGCATTTTGTTTTCAAAATGAAATTGCGAATATACAACTAATTTACAACCTTGACCATACTATGGCGTATGACCTTGTCGCCGAGTTTAAACCCCTTCTGGAATTCCTCGACGATGATCCCCTCACTCTTGTTTTCATCTTCCGTGTGCACGACGGCATTGTGCAGCTCCGGGTCAAATTTTTCGCCCAAGGCCGGTATCTCCGTGACGCCCAATTTGGTCAGCGTCTCCGTGAGCTGCGCCATGATGAGTTCGATACCCTTGTAGTAGGCCTCGTCGGCGCACTGCTGGGCCAGGGCCCGGGCCAGATTGTCGTAGACCGGTAAAAATTTTGTCACCGTGTCCGCCCTGACATCGGCGAAAATCGCCTCCCGCTCCCTGGCGCTGCGCTTGCGGAAGTTGTCGTACTCGGCGAGGAGACGCAGATATTTGTCCCGCTCTGCGTCGAGCTCCGGCGTGAGGTCAACGATCTCAGCCACAGCTTCCGGCGCGGTTGTTTCCGGCGCGCCGGGGGCGTCGCGCCCCACAGGGGTTTCGGTATTCTCCGGTACTGCTTCCTCCGGCTTTTTCTTTGACATTTATTTCAGCTCCTTTTGTGCGGCGCGCCGAGGGCGGCGCGCCCTACAGTCATTCATTCTTCATTCTTAATTGTCAATTGTCGTCATCTTCCCCCAGCCCCCTGGCGGCCCTTCCCCGCTGCCCAGCAGTCGGCTGAGCGCGGCCGCGATATAGGAGAGGCGCGCCGCTACGCTGGAATAATCCATCCGCGTAGGGCCCACGACGCCCACCAGTCCCTGGCTGTTCTCCCCCAGATTGTATTTCACCAAAATGACGCTGGAGTCTTTGAGCTCCTCCGCCACATTTTCCGGCCCGATGAGAACTTTGATGTCGCCCCCCGCCTCCGGGGCCGGCAGCTGCAGAAGCTGCTCGCTGTCCGAGAGAAAGTGGATGAGCTTGTGGGCCTTGTCGGGGTCGTGGTACTCCGGCTGGCGCAGGAGTTTGGAGGCGCCGGTCACGTAGGCCTCCCCGGTGCCGGTCTCGCAGAGAATCTCAATGGCAAATCCGGCGATGATGGACACGAGGCCCATCGTATCCCCCGAGGCCCGCTCCATGCTGGAGATAAGCAGGGGGGTGATCTGTTCCTCCGTAATTCCCGTGAAGTGGGCGTTGAAGACGGCGGAGAGTTTCCTGAGCATCCCTTCCTCCACGGAGAAGGGCAGGTGTACCAGCTTATTTTTGACGGAATTGTTGCTCTGCATGGAAACAATGATGAAGGTGTTTGCGTCTATATAAATCAGATCAAAACGGATGATGGCAGAGGGTCTCGGCGCGGCCAGGGAGAGGACGGCGTAGTCCGTCACCTGGGAGGCCAGACGCCCCACCTCCGACACGAGTTTGTCCAGTTGCTGGATTTTCTGGCGCAGGCTGTTCTCCAGCGCCTCTGTCTCCTCCGCGCAGAGCTTTTGGCGCTCCATGAGCTCGTTGACATAGAGCCGGTAGCCGCGGGCGGTGGGCACCCGGCCCGCGCTGGTGTGGGGCTGCTCCAGGTAGCCCATGGCCTCCAGCTCCGCCATCTCACTGCGAATGGTTGCGCTGGAGAGGCTTAACCCGCTCTGCTGCGTGATCGCTTTTGAGCCCACGGGCTCCGCCGTGTCCACATAGCTGTCGATGACCGCGGAGAGGATCTTCTTTTTTCGGTCGCTGAGCTCCATGGCCTCACCTTCTGCGGCCGGGGATGGAACCCCGACCCTACATTTTTAGCACTCTCAGCCCTCGAGTGCTAATTTACCACTTTTCGGCTGTCTTGTCAAGCTCTTTGGCGCGGAAATTGATAGAATATTCATAAATTGTGCAACAGATTTTTGGAGGGAATATGAAAAAGCTGAAACTCTTGCCGCTTCTGCTGGGTTTTTTATTGCTCTGCGCCTGTGGGGTACCGCCGGTTGGCGATCCTGCGGCCGCGGCGTCTCCAGGCTCCGACCGCCCAAGCTACAACACGCCCGTGAGTACTTACGGTTCGGACAATATCCAACGC
>WQUU01000094.1 GCA_009781925.1 Bacillota bacterium
GTCATTTGATCCGTGGAACCGCCCGGGACGCTCAGGCCGCCCCAGGCGCCGTCAATGTCCCCGGAGGCCAGCTCCACCTCCACGTCGAAGGGGGAGATCGGCTGTATGCTCAACGTCCAGCCCAATTTGCCGCAGACCGCCCGGGCCAGCTCCACATCAAAGCCGGTGTACGCGCCGCTCCGGGCGAAGGAGAAGGGGACGGCCCCGCCGTCAATGCCGAGGATAAAGTCCCGGCTGGGGGGCGCGTCCAGGCCAAGGCTCTGCAGAGCCGCGGACACGGCGCCCCGCTCGGCTTTGAATTTGGTGATGTCCGAGCCGAACCAGCGGGTGGCGAGTTCCGCGACCTTTCCCTCCGCCTTCAATTCCCGGATGGCCGCGGGCACCAAAACGCCCACCGTATCGTCGGCGCGGAAAGCCATGACCAGATCCTGCGCGCCAGCGGAGCCCACAACGCGGTAGCCCAGCTGACCGTTGTCGCAGGCGGCAAAGGAGAGGAGCAGCGCCAGGAAAAGCAGCGCCGCCAAAACGCGGCGCGGTATTTTTTTTGAGGGTTGTTTCCGGTTCATGGTCTCATTATATCGTATTTCGGGGAATTTTACAAGCCAAACCGCGCAGACTAGGGATGGGGCGGCCCCGTAGGGATGTGTCCTTGTCTTTTGGGGCGTGGGGCGAAGCCCCACAGATTATCCTCTTGTCATCCTGAGCGCAGCGAAAGAGCTCAATCAACACAGGGAAAGATTCTTCGCTGTGCTCAGAATGACAGAACAAACTTTACAATGCTCAGCAGCGAGGTGTTTCAGCCTATGTCAAGCAATATCCGCACCGATCTGGCTCTGGAGGCCACGGAACTCTGGCGGGAAGGCGTCCCCGCAGGGGCGGATTCAATCTCCGCCCCCATTCCGGGTGTGGAATCCGGCGAGGAACAGCGGGGAAAATTTCGCGTGACGACGGTCAAGGTCTTGGACGAGCGGGGGGAACAGGCCCTCAACAAGCCCCGGGGCAGCTATGTCACCGTGGAACTGGACGCCCTCATCCGCCGGGAGGAGAACGCCTTTCCGGACGCGGTGGCCCTCGTGTCCGAGAAACTCCGGGAACTCATGAAAATGGTGAAGTCCGACAGCTGCCTGGTGGCAGGCCTCGGCAACGAGGCCATCACGCCAGACGCCATCGGCCCCCAGACCATCAAGAGCGTCCTTGTGACGCGGCACTTGAAACAGACCATGGCAAAAGAATTTGAATTTTTCCGGGAGGTATCCGCTACGCGCTCGGGCGTCTTGGGCACAACGGGGGTGGAGAGCGCGGAGCTCATCGACGCTTTGGCGCGCATGCTCCGGCCCAGCCAGATCATCGCCATAGACGCCCTGGCCTCCCGGAAGGCGGAGCGCCTCTGCCGGACGGTGCAGATGACGGACACGGGCATCGTCCCCGGCTCCGGCGTCGGCAACCACCGGGCGGCTTTGAACAGCGCGACTTTGGGCGTACCGGTCATCGCCATCGGTGTCCCCACCGTGGTGGACGCCGCGACGCTGGCGGTGGAGTTGGCCAGACAGGCGGGGGTTGGCGACCTGGGCGAGACCGATTTCGGCGAGGCGGGCCGCATGATTGTCACCCCCCGAGACATCGACAGCAGCGTCCACGACATCGCCAAGCTGGTGGGCTACGCGATTGATGTGGCGCTGCACGACGGATTGACGATCGAGGATATCGACATGTTTTTGTAGGGCGTGGGGTTCCCAACAAATTAAAATGTTTCACGTGAAACATGCGCGGGGTTTCCCACAGGATTGTTTCACGTGAAACAATATCACCCCCTGTGGGGAGCCGCGCCCTACAGAATATCCCCACGGAATCCCAACCAAAAACCGCCGCCTCTTTCCCCGTTTTCGACTTGCAATGTCGGCCGGATGCTGATATAATATCGGCATCAAAGGGCGCGGAGCGGGGCGGGATATGGGTAAAGTTTTTGCGGTTGTCAACCAAAAAGGCGGCGTCGGCAAGACGACCACCGTCATCAACCTGGGCCACGCCCTGTACGCGCGGGGGAAACGCGTCCTGCTCTGCGACTGCGACCCCCAGGGGAACTGCACCTCCGGCCTCGGGGCCAGCAAGACTTCCAAACCCAACATCTACGATGTCATCGTCAACGGCCGCGCCCCAAAGGACGCCATTCTCCGCACCGAATACGGCAATCTTCTGCCCTCCAACATGGAACTCTCCGGGGCCACGGTGGAGCTGGTGGAGATGACAAACCGGGAATATCGCCTGAAAAAAGCCCTGGACACCATCCGCGGCTTCTATGATTACATATTCATCGACTGCCCGCCCTCCCTGGAGCTCCTGACCCTCAACGCCCTGGTGGCCGCAGACAGGCTTGTCGTGCCGGTGCAGTGCGAATACTTCGCCATGGAGGGGCTCAGCGATTTGATCACCACCATCCGCATGGTCAACGCGCATCTAAATCCCAAATTGGATGTGGAAGGCGTCATTTTGACCATGTCCGACCCCCGGACAAAGCTGAGCGAACAGGTGATGGCGGAGATCCGCAACTTCTTTGGGGACAAGGTCTATCAGACAGTCGTGCCGCGCAATGTGCGCATTTCGGAAGCGCCCAGCCACGGGATGCCCGTTTCGGTCTACGACAAGTCCTCCAAGGGGACGAAAGCCTATCTGCAGCTGGCCAGCGAATTTCTAAAAAGGGAGCGGAACAATGGCTGAGAGAGGATTGGGCCGCGGCTTCGGGGCCCTCTTCGGGGAGAGCACAGAGCACGCCGAAGGGCTTACGATGCTGCCCGTCTCCAAGGTGGAACCCCGGGAGGATCAGCCACGCGTCACGTTTGACGAGATCGCGCTGGAGGAATTGGCGGACTCCCTGAAAACCCACGGCATGATCCAGCCCATCACGGCGCGGAAACTGGACAGCGGCTTTTATCAGATCATCGCGGGGGAGCGCCGCTGGCGGGCCGCCCGGATGGCCGGTTTAAACGAGGTACCGGTGCGGGTGCTGGAGGCGGACGACCGCAAAGCCACGGAGCTGGCCCTGGTCGAGAACCTCCAGCGGGAGGATTTAAACCCCATCGAGGAGGCCCGGGGGTTTAAGACCCTCATGGACGTCTACGGCATCACCCAGGAGGAGGCGGCCAACCGGGTCGGCAAATCCCGGCCCGCCGTGGCCAATGCTCTCCGGCTCCTGAGTCTGAGCCCGGAGGTGCTCCGGATGGTGGAAACGGGCGGCCTCTCCGCCGGCCACGCCCGGGCGCTGCTGGCGTTGGACGGCGCGAGCCAATTGGCGGCCGCGAAGAAGATTTCTGCGGAAAAGCTCTCCGTCCGCCAGGCGGAGCTGATGGCGGCCAGGCTGCAGAAACAGGGCGGCCGCAAGGATGAGGAGGCCAAATCCGACAGCGCGGCGGTCGTCGTGGACTACGTCAGAGAGGTGGAGCGGGAGCTCAGCTTATCCCTGGGCAGGGGCGTCAAGCTGGTGGACGCCAAGAAAAAGGGCCGGATTGAATTAGAGTTTTACAGTACCGAGGATCGGGAGAACTTGATCGCGGCGCTGAGGACAATGAACAATGAACAATTAACAGTTAACAATTAAGGTCAAGAGATTTGGGAGACAGCCCCCTATGCTAGACATCAAGTTCGTCCGGGAACACCCCGATTTGGTGCGGGAGAATATCCGCAAAAAATTCCAGGACGCGAAATTGCCGTTGGTGGATGAGGCCCTCGAGCTGGACAGCCGCTACCGGGCCGCGCTCAGCGAGGGCAACGAGCTGCGAGCCGCGCGCAACAGTCTCTCCAAACAGGTGGGAATCCTCATGGGCCAGGCAAAAAAAGACCCCGCCAAGCTTGCGGAGGCCGAAGCGGTCAAGGCCCGGGTCGTCGCGCAGGCGGAGCGGCTGGCGGAGCTGGAAAAATTGGACGCTGCGCTGGAGGAACATCTGGGCGCCGTCATGCTGCAGATCCCCCAAATGCTCGACCCCTCCGTGCCTATCGGGCGGG
The DNA here is from genome assembly GCA_009781925.1 of Bacillota bacterium. GTDB lineage: Bacteria > Bacillota > Clostridia > Oscillospirales > Oscillospiraceae > WQUU01. The sequence goes on from WQUU01000094.1 coordinate 3,997, forward strand.
ACGACAGCGAAAATGTAGAGGCGGAGCGCTTCGGCGAGCCCGTTGTCCCGGACTTTGAAATTCCCTACCATCTCGACCTCATGGAGCGTTTCAGCGGCATCGACCTGGACAGCGCCCGGCGGGTGGCCGGCAGCGGTTTTTACTACCTCATGGGGGACATCGCCCGCATACATTCGGCGGTTTTGAGCTACGCCAGGGACTTTATGATCGACCGGGGTTTTATCTACTGCGTGCCGCCTTTTATGATCCGCGCCTCCGTGGTCACCGGCGTCATGAGCTTTGCCGAGATGGACGCCATGATGTATAAAATCGAGGGAGAAGACCTCTATTTAATCGGCACTTCGGAACATTCTATGATCGGAAAATTTATCGATCAGATTTTATTAGAAGGTGAATTGCCCTACACCTTCACCAGCTACAGCCCCTGTTTCCGCAAGGAGAAGGGGGCTCACGGCCTCGAGGAGCGGGGCGTCTACCGCATCCACCAGTTTGAAAAGCAGGAGATGGTCGTGCTCTGCAGGCCGGAGGACAGCATGTTCTGGTACGAGAAGCTCTGGCGCAATACCGTTTCACTCTTCCGCAGCCTGAATATCCCCGTGCGCACCCTGGAGTGCTGCTCCGGCGATCTGGCGGACTTAAAAGTCAAGAGCGTGGACGTGGAGGCCTGGAGCCCCCGGCAGAAGAAATATTTTGAGGTCGGCAGCTGCTCCAACTTGGGGGACGCCCAGGCGAGGAGGCTCAAGATTCGGGTACAGGGAGAGGACGGGCGCAAATATCTGCCCCACACCCTGAACAACACCGTCGCAGCCCCGCCGCGGATGCTCATCGCGCTCCTAGAGAACAACCTGCTGGCGGACGGGAGCGTCAGGATACCGGAGGCGCTCAGGGCGTACATGGGCGGAAAAGAACAGTTGACAACGAACAGTTCACAACGAACAACGATTGGAGTGTTCCTATGAAAACCATCATCGCGACCGACGCCGCGCCAGGAGCCATCGGGCCCTATTCCCAGGGGGTCTTTGCCGGCTCACTGGTCTTCACCTCCGGGCAGCTGCCCCTGGATCCCGCGACGGGAACCTTCCCCGAGGGGATCGAGGCGCAGACGCGGCAATCGCTCAAAAATGTCCGCGCCATTCTGGAGGCCGCCGGCAGCGGCATGGAGCGGATCGTCAAGACCACCGTTTTTCTCCAGGATATGAACGACTTCGCGGCCATGAACACCGTCTACGCGGAATTTTTTGCGGGAGGCGGCGCCCCCGCCCGCAGCGCGGTACAGGTGGCGCGCCTCCCCCGGGACGCGAGGATCGAGATCGAAGCCGTAGCGGTTTTGTAGGGGACGCACACTGTGCGGCCCCTACGGATTGCCCAATGATTTCCGGCTGAAGATGACCCCCAGCGTGTTCGGGCCGCAGTGGTTGGCGATGGTGCAGTAGGCCGGGTTCTCGATGACCTCCTGCCAGGGGCCGGAGTCCGCGACCTCCTCGACAACTCTCCGCAGCAAGTCCGTGTCCATGCGCGTGTGCGTGATGAAGACGCGGCTGTAGTCCAGGTCATCCCGGCCGCCGAGCCTGTCCCGCACGTAGGTCAGGAGGCTCTTGTCAAACGCGCCGCGGTATTTTTTGCCCACGCCCATCCGGCCGTCCTTGACCTCGATGCAGGGTTTTAAGCCCAGGAGATTCGCCCCAAAGGCCGCGGCGGCGCTGCAGCGCCCGCCCTTATAGAGATATCCCACATTCTCCAGCACAAAGCTCACTTCCATCCGCTCCCGGCGGCGCTCTGCCGCTGCGGTGATCTCCGCGGCCGACGCGCCGCCCGCGGCCAGTTCCACCGCCTCCAAAATCAGCCAGCTGATGCCGGTGGAGAGATTTTTGGAGTCCACAACATACACATTGTCCAGATCTTCCGCCGCGAGACAGGCGTTTTGATGGCACGCAGACATGTCGCTGCTGAGGCTGAAGTGGATCACAGCGTCGTAGTCCTTCCGCCAGGCCTCAAACAACGGCGCGTAGTCACCGACATTCTGCGCCGAGGTATGCGGCAAATCCCCGCCGGCCTCCACATGCCGGAAGATGTCCTCCGGCGTGACGTCGGTCAAATCATTGAGCACTTTTCCGTCCATAATGATATTTCCGTGGACGATGGTCACGCCGTAGCGCTCCGCCAGCCCGCGCGGCAGGTCGCTGGCGCTGTCCGCGGAAAATTTGATCCGCAATTTGGATCTCCCCA
>WQUU01000095.1 GCA_009781925.1 Bacillota bacterium
TTTGAGATAAAACGGCGCGAGGTCTTTTCTTCCCTCGCGCCGTCCTTCATTGCTTCTCGGTCTCGTACCCCTCCCAGGGTCTTATCTTACTGACATTGCCCCGGAGGGTTGATTTTTGCGGACGAATGTGGTAATATAGACGTACAGCAAGGGCAGTAGCTGCTTGCGTCAAGCCGCTAGTCTGTAGGAACTAGCTCTAAAAATAGAGCCGTCACGTCCAGGGCGACGGCTCTTGCCTTTGATTCGGATCGACACGGTAAACTTACCGATGTGAAACGTAATCGTTACTGGCATATGCATCCCCCCTTATTCAACGCAAATCGCGCGAGGAAAGAGAAGACGCAAGCGAGCCGACCTGCCCTTGCTAAATCACATCTTACAGTGCCGGACTTCAACTGTCAAGCGAAAATTTGGCTTTATTCGACATAGAGACGCCAGCTTTGGCGTCTCTATGTTTTTTGTTCTATCAAGACTTTCTCCACCCGGTGGCCGTCCACGTCCAGCACCGTGACGGTCAAGTCCTCGTAGCGGAAGCTGTCCCCTTTTCGGGGGAAGCCGCCGAAGCGCTCCAGTGTCCAGCCGCCCACGGTGGCGGAGTCCGTGTCGAAGCTGTCTTCATCCCGATCCAGGAACTCCAATAAATCGCCGATGCTCATGTCGCCGTCCACCAGGAGCGCGCCGTCCTCCCGCTCCACGATGTCATCCACGACCTCGTCCGTCTCGTCCCAGATATCGCCCACCAGTTCCTCCAGGACATCCTCCATGGTGATGACCCCCATGGCGCCGCCGTACTCGTCCGTAACCACGGCCAAATGCGTCTTGTGCCGGCGCAGTTCGCCGAGGACATCCGGCAGCTTCAGGGTCTTGTACACGTAACAGGGCTCCATCAGCAGGGCTCGCAGGTCGGGCGCCTCCTCGTCGATCATGGCGCGGTAGAGCCGGTTGACGCCCAGCACGCCGATGATATTGTCCACGCTGTCCTCATACACGGGGAGGCGCGAGTAGGGCGCGGCGTCAACGGTCTCCAAAATTTCCTCCCAGGGGTCGTCGATGTCGAGGGCGGCCATGTCCACCCGGGCGGTCATGACCTCGCTGGCGGAGATCTCGTCAAAGTCCAGCGCGGCCTGGAGGAGCTCACTGCGCTCCTCGTCTAAAACACCCTCGTCCTCCGAGGTCTCGATGAGGGTGGAGAGCTCCTCAACGGCCTCCTCCTCCCCTCCTGACGCCTCCGCTTTCATGGGCCGGGTGATGAGTCTCACCAGCGCCGTCACCAGGAAGACCACAGGCCAGAGCAGAATCATCAGAAAGCGCACAATATACGCGGCGGCCAAAGAGAAACGGTTGGCGTTCTTCTTCGCCAAAATCTTCGGGATCGTCTCGCCGAAGAGGATGATACAAATTGTGACCAGGGCCGTGCCCAGAGCAGTATATCCATCGCCGAGCTTCAAAACGGACACGGTCAGCACCGTGACAACCGAGGAGGCCGCGATGTCGGCCAGGCTGTTGCCGATGAGGATGGTGGACAGGGCGTTCTCAAAGCGGCCGACAATGGCGGTGGCGACACGCGCGCGCTTGCCGCCGCTCTCGGCCAGGCTCTCCAAACGCAAGCGGTTTAGGGAGGAATAGGCCATCTCCGAGGCGGCGAAAAAGGCGGAACAGCCGATGAGCACTATGATGGCGACGATGTAAAAGGCCGCGCTCATTTCGCCTCACCTCCGTCCGCAGCGGGCGGTTTCACGCCGCCCCCACAGAGCGCGTCGGCCTCCTTGGGCAGGAGCCGCGCCCGCAGTTTGAGAATGCGGTTCTGTCGCATGGCGGAGACCTCGACGGAGAGATTTCCGCAACGGAAACTGTCGCCGGTCTGGGGAATTTTTTCAAACTGCTCATAGGCCCACTCGCCCATGAGCTTGTTAGAGAAGTCCCGGTTCTCGGGATCCTCGAAGTCCATCTCCTCGAAGGCGTCCTCCACAGGCAGGGAGGGATCCAGCTCAAAACTCCCGTCCGGGAGCGCGGTGAACGTCTCCAAGACGTCGTCGTCCTCGTCCCAGATCTCGCCCACCAGCTCCTCGAGGATGTCCTCCACAGTGACGATGCCCAGAGTGCCGCCGTAGTTGTCCGTGACGACGGCGAGGTTTGTCTTCCGGCGGCTGAGCTCGGGCAGGAGCTCGTCGATTTTGGCGCTGCCGTGGACAAAATAGGGTTCCTCCAGCAGGGTCTCCAACTGTAAATCGGGCCCCTGCTTCAGCCAGGCTTTGATGTATTTGCGGATCAGCAGCACACCCACGATGTTGTCCACACTGTCCCGGTAGACCGGCAGGCGGCTGTGTTTTTCACGCTTGATGGTCTCCAGCACCTCTTCACAGCTGTCCGACAGATCAATGGCTTTGAGATCCACCCGCGCGGTCAGGATGCTCTCCACGGTCACGTCGTCAAACTCCAAGGCGGAGTACAAAAGTTCGCCGCGTTTTTGATCGATCTCCCCCTCGTCCGTCATCGTCTCGACGATGTCAAAGAGTTCGTCCTCCGTCACGGTCAGCTCTGGGTCGCCCTTGGAGAGTTTCGCCGCCTGACTGCCGATCTTCGCGAACAGGATCGATAAAGGGGCAAAAATCCGCATAAAAAAGTACAGCGAAGGTGCGACTGCCAGAGACAGGCGCTCGCTGTATTTTTTCGCGATGCTCTTGGGGAGCATATCGCATAAAAAGAAGAGAAGCAGAGCCGTGACCACCGTCGTCAGCGCGACGGAGAGGGCCGCGCGCGTGGCCATTACGGTGATCATCGCGGCCGCGACGATGCGGGCGATGTTCGTGCCAATGAGGATGGTGGTGATCGCCCGCTCGATGTTGTCCACAATCCACAGGGCGCGGACGGCATTCCGCTCCCCCCTGTCCGCGCGCAGCCGGAGGCGCACACGGCTGACCGAGACGATGGCGGTCTCGGCCAGGGCGAAATACGCCGCGGCGATAAAGAGCAGAATGATGATAAATATCGGCAGGAAGCCGCCTTGATCCATGTGGGGGATGTTCTCCTATGTGTTATTGGACTTGTTGCAGAATGCGGCAACTACTATATTTCATCTCCGACTGGCTCCATGTTGAGCCACTTTTGGATTATTCCCGCGCTTTCTCATTAACATCAGGGGCGCGATGTGAATCGCGCCCCCTACACACGCGGGACGCCCGGGTGTGCGTCCCCTACGGGTTTACCGTTTCCGGATCGAGAAGAACGCGTCGCTGCCGGGGTACTTGGCCACGTCGAAGAGCTCCTCCTCGATGCGCAGGAGCTGGTTATATTTCGCCACGCGGTCGGTGCGGCTGGGGGCGCCGGTCTTGATCTGCCCGGCGTTGACCGCGACGCTGATGTCCGCGATGGTGGTATCCTCGGTCTCGCCGCTCCTATGGGACACGACCGCCGTCCAACCCGCGCGGTGCGCCATTTGGATGGCGTCCAGGGTCTCGGTCAGGGTGCCGATCTGATTGACCTTAATGAGCACGGAGTTGGCCACGCCCAGCTCGATGCCCTTCTTGATGCGCTGCGTATTCGTGACAAAGAGGTCGTCGCCCACGAGCTGAACCCGGTGGCCCACGGCGTCGTTGAGCAACTTCCAGCCCTCCCAGTCCTCCTCGGCCATGCCGTCTTCGAGGGAGATGATGGGATACCGGTCGATGAAGCCGACCCACATGTCCACCATGTCCTGCCGGGTCATGACGGTACCCCGCTTGGGCAGGTGATAGCACTGGTCGTCACTGTTAAACCAGTCGGAGACGGCGGGATCCATGGCGATCATAAAGTCCACGCCGGGCTTATAGCCGGTCTTCTCGATGGCGGTGACCAGGGCCTTTAGGGCATCCTCGTCCGAGGCCAGGTCGGGGGCGTAGCCGCCCTCATCGCCCACGCCGCTGGAGGGGACAACCTTCTTTAGGGTGTGAAAAACCTCCGCGCACATGCGCAGGCCCTCGCGAAAACTTTTAGCCGCCACAGGCATGATCATGAACTCCTGGATGTCCACGCTGTTGGTGGCGTGGGCCCCGCCGTTTAAGACGTTCATCATCGGCACAGGCAGGGTCTTGGCGTTCGCGCCGCCGATATAGTTATAGAGCCCCACGCCGGTGGCCTCGGCGGCGGCCTTCGCGGTCGCCAGGGAGACGCCCAAAATGGCGTTGGCGCCCAGACGGGTCTTGTTCGGGGTGCCGTCGAGCTCGATGAGCAGCTTGTCCAGACCCGGCTGATCCAGGGCGTTGAGGCCCACAACGGCCTCACAGATCTCGCCGTTCACATTCTCCACGGCCTTCAATACACCCTTGCCCTGATAGCGGGCCTTGTCCCCGTCCCGCAGTTCGCAGGCCTCGAAGATGCCTGTGGAGGCTCCGGACGGTACAGCCGCGCGGCCGATGGTGCCGTCATCGAGGGTGACTTCCACCTCGACGGTGGGATTGCCGCGGGAATCCAGAATTTCTCTGGCGGAGACGTCTACGATCTCAAAATACTCTTTCACGGTGATTACTCCTTGTATATCATATTATTATTGGCTCTGTAGGGAACGGATTTATCCGTCCCTTCATGCAGGTCATCAGAACGGATAAATCCGTTCCCTACCGCGGTCATTCTTTGACAATCAGGCTCTTTCCCGTCATTTCGGCGGGCTGTTTGAGGCCCATGAGTTCCAGCAGGGTCGGCGCAATGTCCGCGAGCCTGCCGGGGCGGAGTTTGACGTCCGCGCCGCAGACGACAAAGGGCACGGGGTTTGTGGTGTGCGCCGTATGGGGGCCGCCGTCGTCCGCGATCATCTGGTCGGCGTTGCCGTGGTCGGCGGTGACCAGCGCCACGCCCCCGGCGTCCCTGCAGGCCCGCACAACGCGGCCCACGCACTCGTCCACAACCTCCACCGCCTCCACGGCGGCCCGCTCGACCCCCGTATGGCCCACCATATCGCAGTTGGCCAGGTTCATGATGACGACGCCGTACTTCCCCTCCTCCAGGAGGGCCACAACCTTGTCCGTCACCTGCCTCGCGCTCATCTCCGGAATCAGATCATAGGTCGGAAATTCCTTGGGGCTCGGCACCAGCACCCGATCCTCCCCGGCGTAGACTCTCTCCACACCGCCGTTGAAGAAGAAGGTGACATGGGCGTATTTCTCCGTCTCCGCGATGCGCAGCTGCTTTAAGCCCAGGGCGCTGACGTATTCGCCGAAGGTGTTATCCAGCTCCTCCGGCGGATAGAGAACGGGCAGGGGGAGTTTTTCGTCATACTGGGCCATGCAGACGTAGCGCAGTTTCAGCGGCACGGTGTCCATCGCGGCGTCGGGCGGGAGGTTTCCCGTCAGCGCCCAGGTGATCTCCCGGGCCCGGTCGGAGCGGAAATTCACGAAAATCACCGTGTCCCCGTCCTTGACCGTGCCCTCCGGGTCGCAGACGACCGGCAGCACAAACTCGTCCGTCACACCGGCGTCGTAGCTCTTTTGGACGGCGTCCACCGGGTCGGAATTCTGCGCGCCGAGGCCGCGCACCAAGGCGTCATAGCCCTTTTGGAGCCGCTCCCAGCGCTTGTCCCGATCCATGGCGTAGAAGCGCCCCTGAACCGTGGCGATTTTGCCCGCGCCGCGTCTTTGGCACGCGGCCACGCAGTCCTCCACAAAACCTTTGCCGGTCTTCGGGCCGACATCGCGGCCGTCCAGAAAGGCGTGAATATAAATCTTTTGAATGCCCGCGTCCCGGGCGGCCTCTACCAGCGCATAAAAATGGTTCTGATGGCTGTGAACGCCGCCGGGGGACAGTAGTCCCATCAGGTGCAGGGCCCCGCCGTCGTTTTTGCAGGCGCTCAAGGTCTCGATCAGCAGCGGATTTTTGAAAAAGCTGCCGTCCTCGATGGCGTTGTTGATTTTGGGCAGATCCTGAAACACCACGCGGCCCGCGCCGATGTTGGTGTGCCCCACCTCGGAATTGCCGATCTGTCCCTCCGGCAGACCCACATCCAGGCCCGAGGCCTGGAGCTCCGTGTGGGGACAGTTCGCGAACAGTTTGTCCAGCTCCGGCGTGTCGGCGACCCAGATGGCGTTGCCGCCGTCGTGCCGGCCGAGGCCGAAACCGTCCATGATGAGAAGGACATAGGGAGAACTCATAGCTACCTCATTTCCTCCGGCAGTTCCTCGGCGGCGGTCAGGACGATGCGCGCAAAGTCGGCGGTTTTCAGAGAGGCCCCGCCGATGA
>WQUU01000096.1 GCA_009781925.1 Bacillota bacterium
GAGAGTGGAATGAACTTATGAAAGCTGTAAAATTCGGCATTATCGGCTGCGGGCTGATGGGCCGGGAATTCGCCAGCGCGGCGGCGCGGTGGTGCCATCTGCTGGGGGACATCCCCCGCCCGGAGATCGTCGCTGTGTGTGATACGGCGCCACAAAACGCGCGATGGTTCGCCGAGAATGTTCCCACCGTACAGCATGTTTTTACCGATTACCGTGAGCTGCTCGCGTTGCCGGAGGTCGAGGCGGTCTATTGCGCGGTGCCACATTTGCTGCACGAGGAGCTCTACTGCGCGATCATCCGGGCAGGCAAGCATCTGATGGGGGAAAAACCCTTCGGGATCGACAAAGCCGCCAACGCCGCGATTTTACAAGCAATTTCTGAGTACCCCGGTGTCATCGCCCGCTGCGCCAGCGAGTTCCCGTTTTTTCCCGCGATGCAGACGCTCATCGGCTGGATCCGGGAAGGGCGTATGGGCCGGATTCTCGAGATCCGTTGCGGCTTCAATCATTCGAGCGACATGGATCCGCAAAAACCAATCAACTGGAAGCGGACGAACCGCATGAACGGCGTGTACGGCTGCATGGGGGATCTCGGCATCCATACGCAGCACGTGCCATTCCGGATGGGCTTTACACCGAGGAACGTCTACGCCCGTCTCGACAAATACATCACCGAGCGCCCGGACGGGCGCGGCGGCGTGGTCGTCTGCGACACCTGGGACAACGCGACACTCGTGTGCGAGGCAGTAGACGCGGCGGGTAACGTGTTTCCGATGTTTATGCAGACCAAGCGCATGGCTCCCGGCTGCACCGACAACTGGTACTTTGAGATCGACGGCATGGACTGTTCTGCGAAATTCAGCAGCGCGAACCCAAACGTGCTGTCGTACACGGTATCCTGGGGCAAGGAACAGGCGTGGGCGGATGTGAATATCGGCTACAAGCCGCTGTTTCCTACGATCACCGGTCCCATCTTTGAGTTTGGATTCACCGATGCCATTTTGCAGATGTGGGCGGCGTTTATGAGTGAGCTGGATGAGCGGGAAGTGGCGTTCGGCTGCTTTACGCCGGAGGAAACCGCTCTGTCGCACCGGTTGTCCACCGCCGCGCTGCGCTCACAGGAGATGGGTCGAGCAGAAGCAGTATAAAGCAGAGAGGCAAACTCAACCGACGATCTGCGCGATTACGCAGGTGTTTTGGAGATGATCGGGCAATGGGGATTTCAGGCGTGAGCAACGATAAAAAAACCGCTGTCATGTACGGCGCGGGGAACATCGGACGGGGCTTTATCGGGCAATTGTTTCACGATTCCGGGTACGAGGCCGTTTTTATCGACGTTAATCTGGAGGTGGTGGGCACACTCAACGAGTGGCACGGCTACACCCAGCTCCTCATTGACGAAGATGCCGTCGAGCAGCGGGAGATCACGGATGTCCGTGCGGTGGACGGGCGCGACGTTGAGGCCGTGGCGCGGGAGATCGCCGCCTGTGCGGTCATGGCCGTCTCCGTGGGTGCGGCTATATTGCCGCGCATCGCCCCACTTCTGGCTGCGGGACTGACACTCCGGGAAGCGCCCCTCAACATTCTGGTGTGCGAAAACCTGGCCCACGGGCCCTTGATTTTGCGCGGCTATGTGGCCGAACATCTGTCTGACGCTTCCATATTAAATCGTGTCGGCTTTGTGGGCGCGACCATCGGGCGCATGGTGCCGGTCATGCCGACGGAACAGCGGGCGGCGGATCCCACCTGTATCGCTGTGGAACGGTTCTGTACCCTGCCGCTTGACGCAGACGCTGTGGTGCAGCCCTTTCCCGAGCTGAAAAATGCCATCCTCTGCAGCCCCTTCGCCTTCCAGGAGGGTAAAAAACTCTACATCCACAACATGGGCCACGCGCTGTGCGCCTATTTCGGTTTCCTGCGCGGGTATACCTACATCTGGCAGGCGGTGGGCGACCCAGAAATCTACGGGCAAGCCCGCACCGCCATGCTGGCCTGTGCCGAGGCTCTGGCCCGGAAGTACGGCGAGGACAGAGCCGCATTGACCTCCTATGTGGACGACCTGCTGGCCCGTTTCGGCAACAAGGGATTGGGGGACACTGTCGCCCGTGTGGGTGGCGATCCCCTGCGCAAGCTGGCCCCCGGCGACCGGCTCATGGGCGCGGTGGATTTGTGCCGGGAGCAGGGCACTAACTACAGCCCCATCTTGGCCGGAATTGCCGCCGCGTTACGCTTTGACGCACCCGGCGACCCGTCGGCGGAGACAATGCGGGAGCGGTTGGAGGAGCAAGGAACTTACGGCTTTTTAGAGGTAGTCTGCGGCATGGGCGAAACGGACGCAGCAAGATTTGAAGGGATCGCGTTTTGAATGCGGCGCGGTGAAAATACGACCAGAAAACTATTGAACCGCGACAGGCGCTGGAGACGGCTATTTGTCCCGTTTTTTGAAGCGGATAAAAAATTTTGGGGGAATAGGCTATGCCCGCTTCTCAAAACCAACACGCGAAGCCCCTATATCTCATGCGAATCCTGCTTGAGAAGACCGATGCCAAAAATCCCATGACGGTCAATGAGATCATCGCCGAGCTTGCCGCCTACAATATCAAGGCCGAGCGCAAATCAATCTATTCCGATCTGGAGCTTTTGACGCAATTTGGTTTGGATATAGAAACTCAGCGGGACAAGACCACGCGATACTATATTGCCACCAGGCAGTTTGAGCTGCCTGAACTGAAATTTCTGGTGGATGCCGTGCAGTCCTCCCGCTTTATCAGCGAAAAAAAGAGCGAAGAGCTTATTGCCAAGCTGTCCTCTCTGACCAGCACGGCACAGGCAAAGCAGCTCCAGCGCCAGGTCTATGTCGCTGGGCGGGCCAAGTCTTTAAATGAGTCCGCGTATTACAGCATCGATCAAATCTATGACGCGATCAGTGAGGGCAAGCAAATCTCGTTCAAGTATTTTGATTATGCCGTGAACAAGGCGCGCGTCTATCGTAAAGATGGAGAGGTCTATCAGGCCACTCCGGTTACGCTGTGCTGGAGCGACGACAGCTACTATCTGATCGCGTTCAGCCTGAAATACGACGGGTTTACCCATTACCGGGTGGATCGCATGACCGAGGTATCAATTTTGGTGGATGCCGCCGACGGCTACAGTCACAAAAAATTCAACGTCTCGGATCATATTAAGCGCGTATTCGGTATGTACAGCGGCGAACCTGTCCAAGCAACGCTCGCTTTTGAGAACAGCCTTGTAAATGTTGTGCTGGATCACTTTGGAAATGAGGTCATGCTTACACCGGGAACAGAGGACTGGTTCGAGGTCAACGTCGAAGTCTCGGCAAGCCCTGTGTTCTTGGCGTGGATGTTCCAGTTTGGGGATCGGGCGGAAATCAAGGCCCCGGATAGTCTGACCGAAGCGATGTGGGACTTAATTCAAGCGGCTGCCCGAAAGAGCATATCAGTGTCCCATCAATCGTACACTTAAAAAATTGTCGTTTTGACGAAGGGCTTCACGGAGCAAAATCCGTACAATGGGACACCTCTTGTGCTATAATACGTTTATAGGTAAGATGTTACCAAGCGGGTTATGCAAATTTGCATAGCAAATGTATTTGATTCGAGAGGCTAATTATGGGGGAGACGGAGTTCAGCAGATTATTAAGGGCCCGGCGAAAGCAGCAGTATCTGACGCAAAGCGTTGTTGCGGAGAAGTCAGGCATATCCCTCCCCTATTATAACGATTTTGAATTTGGTAGGCGTCCCCCGCCAGACAGAGAGCGTCTTGACAAAATACTCGACGCGCTCCTTGTGCCGGAAACGGAACGAGCGATCTTCTATGATTTAGCCGGGAAGGTGCGCTCAGAAGCCCCGCTGGATTTACCGGAGTATATTAACGAATATGAGCAGGTTCGTCTCGCGCTCCGGCTGGCAAAAGACGGCGGTAATCCGCAGGTCTGGGGCAAGGTCATTGATTTATTAGAAAGAGAGGCACAGGAAAAGTGATTGAGCTGAAAACTAGTTATTCGCTCTCCGGGATACCGTACATCACCTATGATGCGCTGGATGAATATGCCGAAACGGTTGTCGCCGACTTCGCGCCCGAACTCCTGCGAACTCCAGGCATCCTCAACGTGGAGAAATTTTTGGAGTATTACCTTGGCCTGTCAATCAGATACTGCCAAATCAACTATGACCGCAAAATTCTCGGCATGACCGCGTTCAATGACGGCCTGGTACAAGTGATAAACGAGGAAACCGGCTTACCGGAATCGATCTATGTCACGAAGGGCACTGTGATCTTTGACACATCACTGGCGTTGAAACGGAGCAAACCGCGTTTGAGCTTTACAGGGATGCACGAGGGTACGCATTGGATGATCCATCCTAGGGCGTTTGCGGAGGACAACCCCTTCGGGCTCGTCGGAGCTCACGAGCATCGATACCTCGCCGCAAAAGAGGGAAATGCTGACTACAGCCGTTCTATGCAGGAGCGGACGGACATCGAGCTGATGGAACGCCAGGCGGACTTTCTCTCGTCCGCTATGCTCATACCTCGTTCCACGCTTCGGATTGTCTGTCTTGAGTATTTTCGATTCTATGGCGAGAAGCCGCACAGGATCGTCAAGGGCGCCGGAAATCCGATGGACGATTGTTTCGCTGCCCAACTGCCGGAATATGTCGCGGGGATATTCGGCGTCTCCAAAGGCGCGGCACAAATCCGGCTGGAGAAATTGGGCGAGATCGTAGACAAAACAAGGTGGAGGCGCGCGCGGCTCTAAATGGGACTTCTTTTATGTACAGTTATGCAAATTTGCATAACTCAACTATTTATATTATGACAGGAGGATATGTCAAAATGAACCTGACAGAATCGACAGATCAAGAGTACCTTTACATCATCCATGGTGTCATTCCCGAGGTGATGCCCCCGGTGGCCTACCGCTGTGCGGGGCGCACAGAGCTTGCCGGGAGGAAGGTCATCAAATGCCCGTACTGTCCAGGGGTGCTGACCGATGTAGACAGAGACACATTGGTTCAGTTATTCCGAAAACCAAGGAGCAAGCCCATGAAACGGATTCCGGGGCTGAAATTCCTTATCTGCGAACAATGTAAAGGTGAGGTTGGCTTCATCATGAAGTAGTTATTTTTGGCCTTCCCGCAAAACCGAATATTGTGATGCGCTGCTTTTCGTCTATCAAACCGATCAGCAGCGAACAGCCTATCGTCCTTCGGGACGGTTAAATCGCGTCTCACGGCATCTGAAATCCTCGCCTGGAATGTGGGCGACATGACAACGACTGCGCGCGGTGGATAAGGGCTTAACCGTTCTGTGCGCATACTCGGTGCAGGCGGGCAGGTATTATTCAAATGTTCGTGAAAGCGGACCGTACCGAGCCCGTATAACCCTTAAAGGTTACAATGCCCGCGAGGTCCGGCAAACGGCAACTTTGTGTTGCCCGTTTGTCGGACTTTTTCTATTGCAGCCAAGTTGCCGTTTGTATCGGACTCCTGAAAGGAGTTCCTATGCAAACGGTACTTTTATATAGTCGTCGGCCCCGCTGCCGCTCCCCGCCGTCACCAACCGATTTTTGACCAACTCAAAAAAATCGATTGGAGGAACGGCAAATGGCAACTTACATCTATGAATCGGTCACGGAGCCGGTTGAGATCAACATTGACCCACAGTGGCTGGTAATTCTCGAAGGTGCGGATATTGACGAGCAGCTCGCGGAGCGTAGTCACATCCGGCCAGATCACAAATACGCACCTGGGGAGCCGGTTTCGTTTGACAGCCTAGAATATCTGGGTGGCTGGGTCAAAGATCCACGCGATGGGATCAGCGAAGTTGAGCTTTCGATGGATCTTGAGCGCGCACTCCAACCACTCACTGAGCTTCAGCGCCGATACTATAAGCTGAACCGTTTGAAAGGATACAGTCTTTCGGCAATCGCTAAGGACGATGGCAAACAAGCGTCAACGATTTTTAGACTTGTCGAGTCAGCGGACAGGAAAATAAAAAATTATTTTTCGTGACTATGCAAAATTTGGCGTCTGCCACGGCTAGATGGTGAGGGGCAGCGCTCCGTGTTTCTTTTCCCCTCGCCGGACCTTGACAAACACCGGAGTTCTTGCCGGTCATATCGGACGCCTGGTAACAGTACCGTCCTGCCGAGCGCGGAGAAGAAGCGGCGCTGTGATCC
>WQUU01000097.1 GCA_009781925.1 Bacillota bacterium
CACGCCGCAGCTCTGACAGCAGAAATAGTCCTCCGCCAGAATGCCCCAGAAACACATGTCGCAGATACCGGTGTTGTTGCCGCCGCCCTTCCGCTTTGTGCCCTCGTAGCGCAGGCCGCACTTGCGCATGACCTTCCCGCTGTTCGGGTTAGCCGCGTCATGCGTGGCCTCCACACGGTTTAGGCCCACCTCCTCAAAGAAGAAGCGGATCACCTCGGAAAGCGCCTCAGCGGTGTAGCCCCGCCCCCAGAACTTTCGGCCGATGCAGTAGCCGACCTCGATCCGGCCCACGTCCTCGCGCAGCTGAAACGCGCCGAGGCTGCCAATGGGTTCGCCTAGAGACTTGAGCACGATGGCCCACTGATAATAATTCGGCTTTTCATACTGCGGAACCCACTCGCCCAAAACACGCTCCGTCTCCGCGATGTCCGGGTGCGGCTTCCAGAGCAGGTACTTCGTGACCTCCGGGTCCGACGCCCAGTTACGGAACATGGTCTGCGCGTCGCTGAGGGCAAAGGGCCGCAAAATCAGCCGCTCCGTCTCCAAAACTTTTGTACCGAGATGGTTCATAGTCCGCGCGCCCCCCGTTGTTCACTGTTCACTGTTCATTGTTAACTGTTCATTATCCGTCAATTGACCCGCTGTTGATAATCGGCTGGGCGTCCCGGTTGCCGCAGAGCACCACCAGGAGGTTGCTCACCATGGCGGCTTTGCGCGCCTCGTCCATGTGCACGGCGTCGCCCTCTCCCAGCTTCTCGATGGCCATTTTCACCATGCCCACGGCTCCGTCCACGATCTTCTGCCGCGCCGCGATGATGGCCACCGCCTGTTGGCGCTGGAGCATGGCCGCCGCGATCTCCTCGGCGTAGGCCAGGTGGGTGATGCGCACCTCCTCGATGACGAGGCCGGCGTTGACCACGCGCTTTTGCAGCTCCTCCTTCATGCTCGCCGCGATCTCCAGGGAGCTGCCGCGCAGGGTTTTCTCCTTCGCTCCCTCGTCCCCCTCGCCCTCGTCAAACACGTCGTAGGGGTAGAGCCGCGCCACATTGCGCACGGTGGAGTCGGTCTGGGTACCCAGATACTCCCGGTAGTTCTCCACGGCGAAGACGGCCTGGGTCGGATCGTCCACGTGCCAGATGACCACCGCGCCAATGACGATGGGGTTGCCCAACACATCGTTGACCTTCTGCCGCTGATTGTCCAAGGTCTGGGTTTTCAGGGAGACCACCCGCTTCATGTCAAAGCCGTTCGCGGTTCTGACAACACCCTTGGTCACCGGACCGGCGGAGCTGACAAATGGGTTTACATAATAGAATCCGGCCTTCTTGACGGTGCCGTAGTATCTGCCGAAGAGCGTGAATACCCGCGCCTCATTGGGCGCGACGACCTTGAGCCCCGCCATAAACATCGGCAGGACACAGATCCCCACAATGCCGACGACGAGCGCGGCGATCCCGAGCGCGGTCGTACTCGTGTCCAGCGACATGCCGCCTAATATCGTCAGGGCCAGGGCCGCCAGGATTCCGAGCATCAGCAGGATCAGCGCGGCCATGCCGCTTTTCGGGCGCAGTTCTTTTTCGGTGATGTTGATCTGGTTCATGTTGATATTACCCCTTTCAAAAACAATTTGTAGGGAACGGATTGATCCGTTCCACAATGATATGAAATCTCGGAACGGATCAATCCGTTCCCTACAATTCCTTTGTAATCCGTCCGCCCTCCGCCCGGTACACCCTGTCCGGGGAGAGTACGGCAAGGTTGTGCGTCGCCATGAGAACCGTGCGTCCGCCCCGCAGGCGGTTGATCGTGGCCGTGACCTCGGTTTCGCTGGCCTGATCGAGCGCGCTGGTGGCCTCGTCAAAGACCAAAACCGGCGCGCCGCGCAGCAGGGCCCGCGCGATGGCGATGCGCTGGCGCTGTCCGCCGGAGAGGGAGCCGCCCAGCTCCCCTGCGGGGGTATCGTAACCCTGGGGAAAGGCGGAGATGAAACCGTCCGCGTCGGCCTCCACGGCGGCCGCCTTGACTTCTTCCGGCGTTGCCCCGTCCCGGCCCAGGGCGATGTTCTCGCCGACGGTCATGTTGAAGAGCGTGCAGCTCTGATCCACGTAGGCGAAGTTGGCCCGCCACGCATCGAGCCCCCCCGGATCGAAGGCTTTGCCGCCCAGCGAGAGACCCGGCAGCTCCCGCTCGTAGAAACCCGCGATGACTTTGAGCAGCGTGGATTTCCCGCTGCCGCTCTCCCCCACAAAAGCGACAAATTCGTTCTCGCCGATCCTGAGGCTCACGTCCACAAGAGCGGGTGTCTCGGCCCCCTGGTATGTAAAATCCAGATGTTCAAGTTCAATCTGATAGTGCTCCCCCGGCGCAAAAATCTCCTCCCTGAGCGGTTCCAATGTGCTGCTCCCGTCCAGCGCGGCGTAAACCCGCTTTGCCGCCGCCAGCGGCGCCGCATAGGCGGCCCAGAATGCGCCGATCTGCGAGAGCGCCATGCCAAACCCCTCGCAGATGGGCACCAGCGCCATCAGCGCCACGAGGCTCAGCTCCCCGCGGGAGATCAGCAGACTGCCCAGGGCGAAGATGCCGCCGGTCATGAGCACAGAGGAGACGCCCGTCACCAGCTTCTGGGCGGCGGTAAGATTGGCCGCGCGCCTGCCGAGTCTCAAAATTTCTCCGTTTTGCTCCCCGAAAACCCCGGCGACGCGCTCCTCCAGCCGGAAGGCCCGGATGACGATGCCGCCGGAAAAGATATCGCCGACGGTCTGCGTGGCCTTGGCAGTCACGGATAAACTCCCCTCCGCCAGACGGCCCAGGGGCCCCGAAAAACGCGACTGC
The DNA here is from genome assembly GCA_009781925.1 of Bacillota bacterium. GTDB lineage: Bacteria > Bacillota > Clostridia > Oscillospirales > Oscillospiraceae > WQUU01. The sequence goes on from WQUU01000097.1 coordinate 2,833, forward strand.
GCCCACATGGAGAGTAACCCCACCCCCGCCGTGAAGGCGCCGATCTTCCAGCTCACGGCAAACAAAGCCGCGCCGAAGATGAGGAGCGGGAGCAGCTGCATCAGCAGCATGGTCAGTTCGTTGTCAAAGACGCCGCTGGCCCGCTGGGCGTCCGTATTCATGGAGGCCAGCGCGGCGCCGGAGTGGACGCGCCCCTCCACGCTCCTGTCAATAAAATTGCGGAAAAGCTTGGTCTGCATCCGCTTGACGGCGCTCAAATCCATCCGGACAAAGAGGAGGATTCCCGCGACACAAGTTGCCATGGCGAGCAGCAGAAACGCCATCGTCTCCGCAATGCTGACATAGAGCGCCGGCCAGCCGCCTCCGGTGATCGCGCGGGTCAGCCCCCCCATCAGCACCGATGAGATCAGCGGAAAGACAAAACTCTGAGAGGTATAGAGGAAGATCGCAAACAAATAGAGGGGCAGGGGCTTCACAAACCCGAACATGAATTTTAGAGCTTTTCCCCCTGTGACAGCCGCATGCTCTTTCACGCCGGCACACCCCCCTCCGCCAGGCGGACGGTCATGTCCGCCAGAGCCATGACCGCCCGCCGGTGGGCCACCACTACGGCGGTCTTGCCGTTCTGCTTTACATAGTCCCCGAAAGCTTTCAGCACCAGCGCCTCGGTCTCGGGGTCAAGCGCGCTGGTGGACTCGTCCAGCAGGAGCAGATCGGCGTCCTGGTAAAAGGCCCGGGCGATGGCGATGCGCTGTTTCTGTCCGCCGGAGATGTTGGCGGCGGTCTCGCTCAGCACCGTGTCAAAGCCCTCCGGCAGGGTCTCGATAAACTTCAAAATCCCCGCGCTCTGACAGGCCTCCCGCAGCCGTTTTTCGTCATAGGGCAGATCCCCCAGAATATTCTCCCGGATGGAGACGGGCAAGAGGTAGCTGTCCTGGGGCACGTAGGCCCGCTTCTCCAAAACTTTCAGGGCGCCGCTGTCCGGCGCGTACAAGCCCAGCAGCAGTTTTAGAATCGTGCTCTTGCCGCAGCCGCTGGGCCCCGTCAGGGCGGTGATCTTGCCCTTTTCGATGGAGAGGCTCAGATTGTCAAGCGCCTTTTTCCCATCCGTATAGCTGAACGACACACCCTCAAACCGCGCGGCGAGGCCCTCCGGCAAGATCGCAGCCTGTAGGGGCCGCCGCCCTCGGCGGCCCGTTTCTGCGTGGCCGCCCGCCGCGGGTTCCGACGCCGGGGCGGTCGACGGGCCGCCGAGGGCGGCGTCCCCTACAGGGGATTCTGGCGGCGGGGCGATGTGGGCATCGCCCCCTACAGGCCCTGTGAAATCCAGCAGGCGCTTTGCGGAGGCGTAGGACACGCGAATGCGCGCCAAATCTTGCGAGAGCTGCACCAGCCAGCTCCCCACGGGGCCGGATACCAGGGTGAAGGCAATAAACTCCGCGAGGGTCAATTTCCCGCCCAACACCAGGGCGCAGGCCACAAAAGCCAGCACAAACTGTGGCGCCGTGGCCGCGACAACGCCGGCGCCCGCCAAGAGGGCGGTCACTTTCGCGGCGGCAAGATTGGCGTCCATGAACTGGTCATAACTGTTCAAAAACCGCTTCTCCAGCTTGGCCCCCAGGCCGTAGGCCTTGACGGTCATGGGGTTTTGCAGGGCGTCGGCGAAGGTGGCGTTCATCTCCGCCCGTTTTTGGGACGCGACAACGCGCTTTTCCCCGATGGGCGCGGAGAGCTTCGCCTGTAAAAAGGCCAGCAGCGGAAACAGCGCGAAGAAGCAGAGGGTCAGCCACCAGTTCATATAAAGCATAAACGCCGCGCTGACCAGCAGAACCGCCATCTGGCTGACCTGGGCCAAAGTCTGCCCCGTGAGGAAAGCCGCCGCGTTGGGCAAGTCGGCCCCGAAAATGGAGGCCCCCTCCCCGCTGTTTTTGCCCTCGATGTCCCTGTAGCTGAGTCCCAGCAGGTAGCGCGCGAAACCCCGGCGCATGACAAACTCCGTCCGGTTTCCGGCGCGCCTGTTTAAAAGCTCCAAAACGGCGCTGAGCGCCGCGCTGCCGAGGCTGAAGGCCGCGAGCGTGATGAGAAAGCCGCTTAAAACCGCGCTCCGCGCCTGGGCCGCCGCGGTCATAGAGCCCGTGACCCGCGCGGCCAGCACGCTCAGCACCGCCCCCGCCGCCGCCAAAAGGGCGTAAAGCATCGCGAACCGGGCAGATTTGATGTGAAAACGCCGAAGGGTCTCGCGAAAAACTTTGACCATAGAGCACCTCGATTTTGGCGTAAAAATTTCTTCCACTGTAACACATTTTTTGTGAGAACGCAAGACTTTGATCTTGCGAAAGCCCGGGAATTGCGTTATAATGGCAACGATAGAAAGTCCCAAAAATTTTTTGCTGAAAGGAAAACGATTATGGCGATTGTTGACAAAATGGAGCTCCAGCTCCGGCCGGCGGAGACGGAGATGGCGGAATACCCCGCGAAGGCCATCACCTTGGCCAGCGGGGAGAAACTGGTGGTCAAGCAGTTGGCGCGGGAGGACTGCGGCATCGCGCTGGAGGCAGTGGAGCCTCTGATGAAAGTGGAGCGGGATTTCTATGACATCGTGGCCGCACGGATGTACGCGGAAATTCTGGGCTATATGCGCTATCGCGTGAAGGACGAATACGTGTTCCTCGGCACCGTCAACGGCGAGATTGCCGGCATTGTCAACGGCCGCAAGCTCGACGAGAAGGTCGGCATGAGCTACCACACCATCACGATCCGGCAGGGTCTGCGCATCGGCGCGCAGCTCTTCGCGGCGAAAATGGAATACCACTTCGACTACTTAAACCAGGACGAGGTCTGGATCGTGGCCGAGTCCCCCAACGGCTTTAAGCGCTGGATGATCGAATATGAGCTGATCTCCCGCCCGGAGGTCTGGCACGAGCTGGGCGGCGTACCCACCTACGTGCTCACCCGGGCGCTCTGGGAGAAACACAAAGCCTCGAAAAATACGGGCCGCCGCCCCGTGCCGGAGGCATTGTTGGAGGCCGCCTCCCACCCGCGCCTGCCGGAGCGCTATCCCCAGATTCCGGACTGGAAGAAGGGGTAAACCATATGCGACCTGTCGGTATTGTCGGCGTCGGCCACACCAAATTCGGCAAGTGGAACGGCACGTTTTTAGACTTGGCCGCCACAGCCGGAAAAGAGGCTCTGGATGACGCCGGCGTAAAATGCGTCCCCGGCCACGGGATCGACCAGGTTTTCCTGGCCTCCATGGGTTTTGGGGCGATCAACCATATCAGCGGCGCGGCCTCCGCGCTGGTGGACAGTTTAAATTTGCGCCCGGCCATGGCGGAGACCGTCGAGAACGGCCCGG
>WQUU01000098.1 GCA_009781925.1 Bacillota bacterium
CGAGGACGCCGACCCCTACAGTAGGGGTCGGCGTCCTCGGCGTCCCGCTTTGCGGCAGCCCTTTTTTGCATTCTTTTGCATTCCCCGGAGGAAAGGAGCAAGCCCTATGGACAGCACAATAAAATCCCTCCCGGAGATCGAGCGCAACCTCATCACGACTTACCGCAGGGCGCTGTGGGCCCCGTTCACCCGGGCGGTGCGGGATTTTCAGCTCATTGCCAAGGGCGACCGCATCGCCGTGGGCGTCTCCGGCGGGAAGGACAGCCTGCTGCTGTCCAAGCTCCTGCAGGAGATTCAGGCCCACGGCCCCGTCCGCTTCGCGCTCACATGCATCGCCATGGATCCGGGCTTCTCCCCGCCTAACCGCGCGCTGCTAGAGGAAAACTGCGCCGCCCTCGGCATCCCCGTAACGGTGTTTGACGCGGGTATTTTCGGCGTGGTGGACAAGATTTCCCGGGAGTACCCCTGTTACCTCTGCGCGAAGATGCGGCGGGGCGCGCTGTACAGACAGGCGCAAGACCTCGGCTGCAACAAGCTCGCCCTGGCCCACCACTTCGACGACGCGATCGAGACCACCATGCTGAACCTGCTCTACTGCGGCACCTTCAAAACCATGCTGCCGAAGCTGAAATCCCAGCACTTCGCGGGCCTCGAGCTGATCCGCCCCCTGTACTATGTGCGGGAAACAGACGTCAACCGCTTCATCCGGGCCTCCGGAATCACCCCCATGCGCTGCGGCTGCGCGGTGGCGGCGCAAAAGACCGGCAGCAAGCGCCGGGAGGTCAAGGAGCTGATCACGAAATTAAGGGAAGCCATCCCCGACGTGGATCAGCATATCTTCAACGCCGCGCAAAATGTGGACATGTACGGCACTTTGGGCTGGAAGACGGGGGCGGAACGGCGGAGCTTTTTGGACGATTATGAGAGCAGGCCGGTATAGGGCGCGGCGGGGCGCCGCGCCCATGTTTACGGATTGAGCAGCATCACAAGCCGCGCGCCGGGAGCCTGGGCCGCGGCTTTTTCCTTGTACAGCGCCAAAAGCGCCGCCACGTCCGCCGCCGTGACCGGATGCTCCGGCGGCACGCCCAAATACGCGCAGCACAGTTCCGGGCAGTGCACCGCGTCGGAAACTTTTTGGCCGATGCCGCGCAGTCCGGCGACGAGGACGACCAACTCCGCCTCCGGGGGGATCGCCGGCTCAAACGCCCGGGGAAACTTGAGCGGGCGGCCTTTTGACCCGTCCGCTTCCACCAATACGCAGTCGCAGATCCCCAAAAGCGCGCGGCGCTCCTCCTCCGGCAGACCCCGCATTTTTTTCGGGTCGTCAGATGGCTCGCCGACATAGATTTCCCGCAAAGCCGGATCCGTGGGCCAATACATTCTGACCGTGGTGGTGATTTTGACGCGCTTCCCTCCGGCGATCAGCTTTTTTGCCAGCTGCTCAATGGCGGTCGTCTTGCCGCCGCTGCCGATAAACGCGATGCAGCGGGGGCATGTAGGGCGCGGCGCCCCCGACGCGCCGTCTTCCTTTGCCCTCGGCACGCCGTCTTCCTCCATTCCCGACGCGCCGTTCACGGTAAGATCCCCGCTTCCAGAAGGGCGCTCAATACCCCGCCCGCGATGCAGCGGGCCTTGTCGGAGACGGTGAAGCAGTTCTCCCGCTCGGAGAGCCGGGGGTCGATGTCCGCCAGCTTCAGGCCCGCTTTTACGGCAAAGCCGGGGCGCAGCATCCCCCTCAAGAGGCCGCCAATTTGGGCGCGGACGGGGGTTTTTCCGCCGGCCCCGTCAATTTCCGCGATGACTTCGCCCACCGCCACCCGATCGCCGATGTCCTTCAAAACGGTCAAAACCCCGTCCGCCGGGACGTGGATCACCCGCGCCGCGCCAGCGCCGCCGACCTCGCCGGGGATGCCCGTATTCGGTTCGGCCCCGCCCTGATCAATCACCCGGCCCAGATTGTGCCCGCGCATGGTCTCGATGACCCGATGCACATCCGCGCCCGCCGTGAAGCCCGGCCCCAGACCGATTGTGAAGGCGGCCAGATCTATTCGCATCCCGCGGTTTTTTTTCGCCAGTGTGGCGTCGATGAGGGCGCGGCAGCGAAACGCGCCCAATGTCTCCATATCCGGGTCGATGAGAATCGGCACATCTCCCCGCGCGGCGATCCGCTCCGCCCCCGTCACGTCCGCCGCCAATGCCGCCGCCACACCCTCGACGGTGGCCGCGCCGTCGTAGACGGCCTCGGAGAGGGCCACGCTCCGGCGGATGGCCGTGGGCCGCGCGGCCTCCAGTGCCGCCACGCGATATCCGCAGCGGCGCAGTGTGATCAGCGTTCCCGTGGCGATGTCCCCCGCGCCACGCACGATGATAAAGGGATTCATATGCTCCACTCCCCGCTCTTATGTTCACAGATTAGTGACAATCATACCATATCCCCGCCGAAAATTCAATTTTTCTTCCAGTTTTGTTCATTCCGTTGTCATATTCCTGCGCTATGATGGCCATGCTGAAACAAAGAACACCCCATTGGAGGCATCGGCCATGAACGATGATTATTGGTACAATCAAGACCATCCACAAAATGATAACGCCGCAAGCGGCTACAGGGAGACGCCATCCTATGGCGCCGCGCCGGATCCCGGCGCAACGCCGGCCGGCGCGCCGACCCCTCCGGCGTCCGGATACAGTTACGTCCGCCCGGACAGCGGCTGGGGTTACACGGACGCGGGTTACATCCCCCGGCAGGAGGCCCCCGCGCCCCCGCGCTATAACCCCTATCAGGCCCCGCCGAAAACGCCGAAACCGAAGCGGGAGAAAAAAGGCGTCGGCTTCGGCAAGATTCTGGCGGCCTGCCTCATCTGCGCCCTGCTGGGCGGACTCATCGGCGGAGGCATCATCTATTTCACGGGCCAGAGTACCACAACGGCCTCGGACAGGGGCAGCGCTGCGAACGAGGCGACCCCCGCCCCGACCTTTAACTACACGAGCAGCCCGGCTGCGCCCAGCGTCACGAGTCAGCCGAACAACGCCGCCAGCTCAGAAGGCACGACGATGACCGGCGCGCAGATCTATTCCATGGGCTGTGTGGAGACCGTCGGCGTCACCACAAACATCACAACGCAGAACGTCTTTGGCCAGACCAGCCAAGCCTCCGTCATCGGCAGCGGCTTTATCATCCGCTCGGACGGCTACATCCTCACCAACTACCATGTGGTATCGGACGCCTATCAGGGCGGCTACCAGGTCAATGTGATCCTCTATAACGGGGACAAGTACGACGCGAAGATCGTGGGCGTGGAGCCGGACAATGACATCGCCGTGCTGCAGATCGACACCACAAATCTGCCCGCCGTCACCATCGGCGATTCGGACGGCATCGCCGTGGGCGAGCCGGTATACGCCATCGGAAACCCCTTGGGCGAGTTGACTTATACCATGACCACCGGCATCGTCTCCGCGCTGAACCGCGAGATCACGACGGACAGCTCCGGCACCTCCATCAACATGTTCCAGATCGACGCCGCCGTCAATGAGGGCAACTCCGGCGGGCCGGTATTCGACGGCACGGGTTCCGTGATCGGCATCACCACCGCCAAGTACAGCGACACCGGCGTGGAGGGCCTGGGCTTTGCGATCCCGATCAATGACGCCATGAACATCGCGAGCTCACTCATCCAGAACGGCTATGTCCCCGGCAAGCCCAATCTCGGCATCACGGTCACGACGGTGGATCAGACCACCGCCAGCTATTATAACATGGTGGTCGGCGCGTTTGTGCGATCCGTTAACGCCGGCAGCTGCGCCGAGAAAGCCGGGATCAAGACCGGCGACATTATCACCAAGGTGGACAATACGGACATCACGAGCAACTCCGACCTGGTGAACGCCAAAAACACGTACAAAGCCGGAGACAGCGCGGTCTTCACCGTCTATCGGAACGGCCAGTACCTCCAGCTGACGGTGACTTTTGACGAGGCCACGCCCGCCACCCCCGGCACGGCCAATACACAGAGTCCGGCCCCAGCGGATAACGGCCAGCAAAACCTGTTCCCCGGATTTGGGGGATAAAGCGCGAACAAAATTATGGAATGTCCGAAACCTGCTCTCCGTTCTCAACGGGGAGCAGATTTTTTATCAGTTCCTCCGCCTCCTGCTGAGCCAGAATCAGCATTTGTGTGATTCCCTGCAAGCGAAAGATCGCCTCCGCCGTGGCGCTGCGCAGAATGAGGTATTTTCTTTGATCCATGTTCATCCGCTTTCCGCTCCTTTCTCGTCTCATGACCGGCATAGTATACCAAATTTCCCTGAAATACGCAAGTGCGTATACGCCGGCACGTAGAAATGGATATAATATCCAGAGGTGAGCAGGATGGATATTAAGTCCGCAATTGTGGTACATATGCTGGAAGTGTGCGATCAAAGGGGCATCTGCCCGAACGATCTGGCGGTGCGCTCCGGCGTCACGCCGTCCACCGTATACAGCATGCTGGATTCCCGCCGGAAAGACCTCTCGGTCAGCACGCTGAAAAAGCTCTGCGACGGCCTGGATCTCCCCCTGGTGGAATTTTTTGCCGCGGATGTATTCAGAAATCTGGAGCAGGAACTCCGGTAGTGCTTGCAAACACGGGCGATCTGTGATAGGATTGCAGTTGTTATGGCAGACAAAGAATTTCAAACAAATGAGAATCCGTCGCGCAAGGCGGAGAAGCCTCCGGAGGAAAAGCTCAGGGGCAAGCGGCTGGCCGCCCTGCTTTTGGCTATCCTGCTCGCCGTGGGCATCGTGGGGGGCCTTGTTCTCCTGATGTTTGCGCCGGTCGCCGGGGCAATTCTCATTTTGGGCTATACTCCGGTGGGCGCTTTGATGCTCTGGCTGCTCCTGCGTGACCGGAACCGAGGAAAGTGAATGTTGACACCCGCTCTCCGTTGTTGGCAGAGGCGGGTGTTTTTTTGCGCCCGCCCCCCTACGCCTCCCCCGCCTCTTTCGGCGCGGGGATAAACCGGTTCTGCGGCACCTCTTCCCTGTAGCCGAAGGCGCGGCTGCGCTCCTTGGTCTCCGGGTCGCGGATCGTCTCGCTGCGGCGGTTCTCCAAGAGGCGCGTGAGGGCGTAGAGGTCGATCCAGATCTGATTTTCGCCGTCCTTCTGGGAGGGGTCGAAGATCAGCTGGAGACCCCAGTGGAGATGGCTCTCCTTGACGCCGTTTACGTTCTCCTTGGCGCTGTAGCCGGTGTGGCCCACGTAGCCGATCACGTCCCCGGCCATAACGATGTCCCCGCGCTCTAAGCCCTCGGCGTAGGGGCGATTCTGACGCAGGTGGGCGTAGTACCAGTAGCGCAGGCCGTCAAAGCTGCGGATGCCGACGCGCCAGCCGCCGTACTGGTTCCAGCCCAGCTCTTCGACGACTCCGGATTCGCAGGCGATCACGGGAGTGCCGGTGAGGGCCATGAGGTCGTGCCCCAGGTGTTTTCGCCGGTAGCCGTAACTGCGGCCCGCGCCGAAGTCATCGTAATCGGAGAAGTCAAAGCCTTTGGCCAGGGGGAAATAGGCGCGCAGGCCGTATTTTTTCTCCCATATCCGCCGGCCGGCAAGTTCTGTCTCCGCCTCGTACTCCCCGACCAACGCGCCGAGGACGGCAGTGTAGGCCTCGAGATAGTAGGGATAATCCTTCAAATCCGTGGTGAGTTCCGCCATGGTTTTCCCCTCTTTGCGGGCATCCAGGAGCTTATTCAGCGCGGCGGCCTTGTGTTTGCTGAAATCACCGCCGCAGCGCGCGGCCAGATAGGCCAGGGCCTCGATCCAGCGGATCTGGGGTGCGGACGGGTCGCCGTGGGCGGCGACGTCCAGATCGATGAGGTTTTTCATCAGCGAGGCGGGGGCGTTAAATTCCACCCATTTGATGTACTTGCGCTCCGGCGCGGGGGAGGCTCTGGAGGTTTCCGCATAGGCCGGGGTCAGGAGGGAGATAAAAAGCATAACCGCCAGAACAAGAGAAAGCCCACGCCTGTATTTGTCGAAAAAACGCATCAAGAAAACCTCCGGCAATCTGAATGATCTAAGATTCTTCGCTG
>WQUU01000099.1 GCA_009781925.1 Bacillota bacterium
ACGAACGATCTCATCAACAAAAATAAACCCGATAATTACTATCAATACTGCACCGGCGGCAAGACGGGCTCCGCGTCTTCGGCTGGATACTGCCTGGTGTCCACCGCGCAAAAAGGCGATATTTCGCTTCTGGCCGTGGTGATGGACTCCGGCACGGACGCGAATAATACGCCGCAGCATTTTGCGGACACCAAAACCCTCTACGACTGGGGCTTTGGCAACTTCAGCTACCGGGAGGTTCTGAGCTCCACGGAAAATGTCGACAGGACAGTCCCGGTGACCATGGGATCCGGTGCGGACAGTGTTGCCCTGCGCCCGGAGAACAGCATCAGTATCCTTTTGGCCAACGACGACGATTTATCCACCTTCCAGCGGGATTTTTCCAATATACCCGCCAGTCTTGAGGCCCCTGTCGAGGTGGGGACTTATTTGGGGGATATCTCCATTAGCCGGAACGGGACAGTCTACGGCACCTCCCGCCTTTTGGCGGCGACCTCCGTAAGCCAGGATCGCATAGCAAATCTCAAGCAGCAGATTGACAAGACCTGGAAGCTGCCCCAGGTTCAGACGGTGTTTTGGATACTGGTGGCGCTGTTCGCGCTGTATCTGATCTATCTGGTCATCTACTACATCCGCCGCTTCCGGTATCGCCGGAGTGTCCGCCAGGCGCGCCGTCTGCGCAAGCAGCAGCTGGCCCAACAGCCGCGCGGTCTGCCGGAGAACTACGGCGGCGGAGACGGCGGCTACAGTGTCACCGGGGCCCGGCGGGCGACGGGCCAGTTTGAGCCCCAAGCCTCCCAGCGGATTCCGCAGATGGCCCAGGGGGAGGCTTGGCGCGGGTCAACGTCAACCGGGATACAGCAGAGCCAGCGCACGCCGATATTGCAGGACACGCGGAACAGACGCGCCGAGGGCAGCGAAATTCAGCCCCCGGAGTCCAAGGATTCCGAAGAGCGCCAGGGTTTCTTTGAAGATTTTTTCAATAACCAGTAGGGAACGGATTTATCCGTTCCGCAGCCTGCCAATAAACCCAGGCAAGCGGGCCGCCGAGGGCGGCGGCCCCTACAAAGGCATGGCCAATATCAAGGGTTGTAGGGGACGCCCCCTTGGGCGTCCCGCTGCGGCTAGGGAACGGATAAATCCGTTCCCTACAAAAATACGGAAATTATAAAGATTTTTATTTCAGGGATTAGTTGATAGGATATGAGAAAGGCTGTCGTTTTTGCCCTGCTTCTGGTCGCGCTTTTTCTGGTCATAGGCTGGCAATTTTTCCAGCCCGGTGTAGCCGCGTCCATTCCCTCCCCGTCACCTTCGGAAACAGTGTTGGCGGCGGCGCCGGTGACGGCGACGCCCCTGCCTACACCGGATCCGGAGGAGCAGGCGCGCCTGGCGCATGAGGCTTTGCTTGGAAATGTGGCGGATATTGTTGCGCCGGTAATGCCGTCGGGAATCGACGCCAGAGGTTTTCTCTCCTGGCTGGAGGCGGGGCCGTATCCGGATGTCTTAATCGGAGTGATGTCCGACGATTATTCTCCCGCCGCCGATGACTTCTCCGCGCTGCTCTACAGCCACACGGGCGAGACCCTCCACGTGCTCTGTGACCGTTTCTCCGGCCTTATAGACAGCGCAGATATCGTCAAAACCGCCAACAGCACCCAGACCGTCCTCGCCTTTGGCGGGGATGTGAATCTGGTGGACGGCAGCTACGCCATGCCGACTTATGTGCGCAACGGCGGGGACGTGTCGAAGATTTTTAAGGGCGGGCTTTTGGATGAGATGCGCGCCGCCGACGTGTTCATGGTGAATAACGAGTTTGCCTTTACAGATCGGGGAACTGCGAATGCCAGCAAGGGTTATACCTTTCGTTCCAAGCCGGAGAATGTGCATATCTTAAACGACATGGGTGTGGATCTCGCTTTCGTGGCGAACAACCACGTCTTTGACTATGGTGCGGTCGGCCTCCTGGATACGCTGGACACCTTGGACAGCGCGGGCATTGCCCATGTCGGCGCGGGAGCCGACCTCGCGGACGCGGTAAAACCCGTCTATTTTATCGTAGACGGCCGGAAAATCGCCTTTGTAGCGGGCGGAACCATTGAGCGCTTCGGCACGATTTTCACCCCCTGCGCCACGGAAGACAGCCCCGGCATCCTCCGCGCGGACGACAAGAGTCCCGATCTTCTGTTGGCTGCCGTCCAGGAGGCGAAGGCGAACAGCGATTTCGTGGTGGTGAGCGTACACTGGGGCGTCGAAGGCACCAGCAAGGTGGAGGCATACCAGAAAAATCTGGCCCACAGGTGTATTGACGCCGGGGCGGACGCAGTCATCGGCCACCACCCCCACGTGCTCCAGGGCACGGAGTTTTATGAGGGCAAACCCATTGTCTACAGCATCGGCAACTTCTGGTTCAGCTCGGTCGTCGTGGACAGCTGTCTCTTGGAGCTGTTGCTGGACAAAGACGGCGGCGTGTCGGTAAAATTTCTCCCCTGCACCGCCGCTTGGGGCTATACGGCCCTGGCAAGCGGCGACGAGGCGGCAAGGGTTATAAACGATTATCAGAGAATCTCTTTTGGGGTGAATATCGCGGGCGACGGTATCATAACGGACAATAACGAGTCATTGTAGGGACGTGATCTATCGCGTCCCTACGGAATTGCGCACATCCTCCCCCTCGTTTGCATAGGCTGATGTGTAACCTTAGGCAGGACAGGGAGGACAAAGTATGGACGAAGTATTGCTGATCGCCGCGGGAGAGCCCGTGATCGAACGCAGGGCCGAGCCGGAATACACGGATGTCACACTCACGGCGCGGGTGGAGGCGGAGGGGGCTGAACTCAAAGCCGGCCAGTTCACTTTTTGCGTTTACGGCGGGGACGGGCGTGAAGTCGCCCGCGCGGCCAATGACAGGGACGGCGTAATTACATTTCCGGCGCAGCGCTTACTCGTGCTCGGTACATACCGCTTTAACATCTGCCAGCCGACGCCCGGCGGTTTCGGCTGGATCATTGACCGAGGCTGTTTTTCCGTATTGGTCACGGTGGATGGGGCCGGGGGCGCGCAGGTAGAAATCCCAAACGGCGAGGCGCTATTTGTGAACCGCAGGAGCCCGACGCGGCGCAGGGTTTAATATGAAACAATGGAGGGGCGGATATTAAATCCGCCCCTGCGAATGAAAAAACGAGGCGAAACATGGTAATTCTCTCCATCGAATCCACCTGCGACGAGACCGCCGCCGCCGTGACCGCAGATGGGCGCAAGGTGCTCAGCGACCAGGTGTTTTCCCAAGTGGGGCTCCACGCCGTCTACGGCGGCGTTGTGCCCGAGATCGCCTCCCGAGCCCACGTGGAGGTCGTCAGCCGTCTGGCCGAGAAGGCGCTGGAAGCGGCCGGTGTAAAAAAGGCAGACATCGACGCCGTGGCCGTGAGCTACGCGCCGGGCCTCATCGGGGCGGTTTTGGTCGGCGTCTCCTTCGCGAAGGCTGCGGCCTATGGGTTAGGCGTTCCGCTGATCCCCGTGCACCACGTCCGGGGGCACATCGCCGCGAACTATCTGGCTTTTCCCGACCTCGAGCCCCCCTTCCTCTGCCTCGCCATCTCTGGGGGGAATACGCTGCTCGTCGATGTGCGGGACTATACGGACATGCGCAGCCTGGGCGCGACGGTGGACGACGCGGCGGGGGAGTGCTTCGACAAGGCCGCCAGGGTTCTGGGCCTGGGCTACCCCGGCGGCAAGCCGGTGGACGAGCTCTCGAAAACCGGGGACGATAAAAAATACAGCCTGCCCCGGGCGCATGTCGCGGGCAGGCCCTATGACATGAGTTTTTCCGGCCTCAAGACAGCCGTGGTCAACATTGTGCACACCGCGGAGCAGCGCGGGGAGCCGGTGGACAAGCCTTCTCTCTGCGCCAGCTTCTGCGCCGCTGTCAGCGGCGAGCTTCTGCCCCGTGCGATAGCGGCTCTGCGTGAACTCGGCTACAAAAAGCTCGCCGTAGCCGGGGGCGTCGCCGCCAATTCCCGGATCAGGGCGGACTTTGAGGCCGCCGCGGAACAAGCGGGGGTGAGGCTCTACATCCCCCCGTTAAGACTCTGTGTGGACAACGCGGCCATGATCGGAGCCCAAGCTTACTACGAATATCTGGCCGGCGCCCGGGCCGGCAGCGATTTGAACGGCTACGCGAATCTGGAGATATGAGCGATGGAACTCAAAGTCAAAACCAACAGCGAGGCCGAGACCGAGGCCGTGGGCGCGGCCCTGGGGCGCATAGTCAGGGACGGCTCCGTCATCGCCCTCTACGGCGGTCTGGGCGCGGGCAAGACCGCCTTTGTCCGGGGCCTCTGCCGCGGTATGGGTATCGCCGCCCGAGTGCAGAGCCCCACCTTCACCATCGTCAACGAATATGCTGGCACCCGGGAACTGGTGCACTTTGACATGTACCGGCTGGGGAGCGTCGACGAGCTCTTTGACATCGGGTGGGAAGATTATGTTAATCGAAATGCCGTCTGCGCCGTGGAGTGGAGCGAGAATGTGCGGGAGGCCTTTGATGGCTCAGAAATCGGTGTGACGATCGACATTTTGAGCGATACTGCGCGGGCAATTACCATCGTGGGAGTGGATGAATTATGTTAACTATCTCTTTCGAATCCAGCGCGAAATCCGCCTCTGTGGCTCTGACACGGGACGGCATTTTGCTGGCCCAGAGCTTTCAAAATAACGGCTTGACGCACAGCCGGACGCTCCTGCCCATGGCGGAGGATCTGCTCAAAAACTGCGGCGTGGACAAGCGGGAGCTGGAGCGCGTGGCTGTGGCGCGGGGGCCGGGATCTTTTACCGGCGTGCGCATCGGAGTCAGTGTGGCGAAGGGCCTCTGCTGGGCGCTGGACATCCCCGCCTGCGGCGTCTCGACCCTGGAGGCCATGGCCTGGCAGGGGATTTTTGCTCCCGAGGGGAGTCTGCTCTGCTGTGCCATGGACGCGCGGCGGGATCAGGTCTATAACGCGGTGTTTCGCGTCAGACAGGGAAGACCTGTGAGGCTTTGTCCCGACCGGGCAATTTCGATTGCGGAGCTGGACGCGGAGTTTGAGGCCGCCGTAAAAAAAATTGCCGAAAAAGAGGTAATTTTGCTTGGAGACGGGGCCGAGCGGTGTTATAATACTCTGCGGGGCGCGGTTCTTCCGCCGCAGCACCTGCGTTTGCAAAGCGCCTACGGCGTCGCCCTGGCGGCGGAGGGTGCGCCGGACGTGAGCTGCCACAATCTGCTGCCGCTATACCTGCGCGTGTCCCAAGCCGAACGGGAAAGGGCAACGGACAACGAACAACGAATAACGAACAACGGACAACCGTAGGGAACGGATTTATCCGTTCCGCTACCTCACATGACGGAACGGATAAATCCGTTTCGTTACACATTCAGAAAGGACGGATTCCCCATGAGCCTGTACATTCTCGACCACCCGCTGCTGCTGCACAAGCTGTCCATCATCCGTGACAGGAACACCAGCGTCAAGGAGTTCCGCGAGATCGTGTCCGAAATCGCCATGCTGATGTGTTACGAAGCCACCCGCGATCTGGCGGTGGAGGACGTGGACATCGAGACGCCCGTGGCAAACGCCACAGTCAAGCGCCTGGCGGGGAAGAAACTCGCCATTGTGCCCATCCTCCGGGCCGGGCTCGGCATGGTGGACGGGATGCTAAATCTGATCCCCTCCGCAAAAGTGGGACACATCGGCCTCTACCGCGATCCGGAGACCCTGGAACCGGTGGAGTACTTCTGCAAGTTACCGGCGGACATCGCCGAGCGCCTAGTCATCGTGATCGACCCCATGCTGGCCACGGGGGGCAGCGCCGCCGCCGCGCTCAGATTTTTGAAGGAGCGCGGCTGCGTGAACATCAAGCTGATGGTCATCATCGCCGCGCCGGAAGGCGTCGTTCGCATCCAAGCGGAGCATCCGGACGTGGACATCTACGCCGCCGCCCTCGACGAGAAACTCAACAGCCACGGCTACATCGTCCCCGGCCTCGGCGACGCGGGGGATCGGATTTTCGGGACGAAATAAAGGTG
>WQUU01000100.1 GCA_009781925.1 Bacillota bacterium
TCTGGCCCTCAACGACCGTCGTGGACGTGGTGCCGGCGCTCCCCGAGGCGGAGCGGACAAAGAGTCCCAGCGCGCCCAGCGCCAGCCGGGCCGAATCATAGCTCATACCGCTCAGATTGGGTATGGTCTCTAGGTTCCCCGAGGGCTCCGCCCCCGCGTAGAGGATGATTTCGCTGCCTGCGGCCACAACCGCTCCGGGCAGGGGGAGCTGCGCCGTGACGGTATCCCCGTTTCCGATCACGCGGTAATTGAGGCCCACGCTCTCGAGATCGTTTGCCGCGTCATCCAGGGATTCGCTCTTGACATCCGGTACAGCCTTATCCACGATCTTCTCGTCCGCCGCGGAGTAGATGGGCTTGACGCCCATATACGGCAGCACTTCCGACATGATCTTGCCCACCACGGGGGCCGCCATCTGGCCGCCGCTGATATAAATTCCCGTGGAGCTGCTGGGGTCATCCAGGAGCACTAAAACGGCTATTTGCGGGTCGTCCATGGGCGCGACGCCGATGAAGGAGACGATATAATGCTTCTGGCCGGTCGCGGCCTCCAGCACTGTGTTTGTGGAGGTGCCGGTCTTGCCGCCAATGCGGTAGCCCGCCACGTAGGCATTTTTACCGGTGCCCTCTTTGCTGTCCCCCACCACCTGCTCCAGAATGCCGCAAACCTCTTTACTCGTCTGCTCACTGATGACCTGCCGCACGACAGTGGGCTCGTTTTTCGTCAAAACCGTGCCGTCCGGTGCGGCGACTTCGTCCACGACATAGGGCTTCATGAGATAGCCGCCGTTGACGCAGGCGGAGACAGCCGTGATGAGCTGGATCGGCGTGATATTAAAAGTCTGCCCAAAACTGGCCGCCGCTAACTGACTGAGGTTCTCCGGATCCTCAAAGACGTTCTTCGGCCACCAGATGCTGCCGGCCTCGCCGCCCAGATCGATCCCCGTGATGCCGGACAGCTGCGCGTCCGCATTGCTGTTCGGCGCGAAGAGGCCGAAGTTCTGCGCGTACTCATAGAATTTCTGCTCCCCCACCTTTTCGCCGATCTGGACAAAGGCCACGTTGCAGGAGTGCTCCACCGCCTGGGTCAGGGTCTGATCGCCGTGGCCGCCGGCCTTCCAGCAATTGACCGGGGTCGTACGCCCCAAAACTGCAATGCTGCCGCCGTCGTAAAAATGGTCGTTCATGCTGACGGCGCCGCTGTCCAGCGCCATGGACAGGGTGATGATCTTGAAGGTGGAGCCCGGCTCATAGGTGTCCATGATGGCTTTGTTGCGCCACTGGGCCTGCTGAGCCGCATTCAGGATCGCGTTTTTCGCGTCCTGTGTGGGGGCGGCGGCTATCTGATCCTGGGCCGCCTGATCCACCTGCTGATAGTTGTTGAGGTCAAAGTTGCCGAGGCTCACCATGCCCAAAATCGCGCCGGTCTTGACGTCCATGGCGATGGCCGCCGCGCCGTTCTGCACGTCGAAGTCGTTTACCGCCTGTTCCAGCTCTTTTTCCATGTAGCTTTGGATCGTGGTATCCAGAGTGAGCGTCACGTTGTCCCCATCCTGGGCGTCATAAAAATCCTCGTATTTTGTAAAGAGCATATCCGTACCGGCCCCGTTCTTCATGCGCACGATGCGGCCGTTGACGCCGGAGAGGTCGCTGTTATATTTGGCCTCGATGCCGGACAGCCCGATGTTGTCCATCCCCACGAAGCCGATGACCTGGGCCGCCAGGCTGGAGTGCGGGTAATAGCGCTTGGAATCCGGCTCCAGGTGAACGCCCTTGAGCTTATATTGGTTCTTAAACGCCTGCACCTGATCCGACAGCTCCGGCTCCACCTTGCTCTTGACTGTCTTATACCAGGACGACGTGTCGGCGCACATGTCAAGAATTTTCTGTTTGTCCACGCCCAGAATCATGCTCAAGTTGTCCGCGATAAACTCCGGGGTCTCGTTTGGGTTTTTGCTGTCCATGGCGATTTCTTTCGGGCTGATAAAGATCGTCTCCACGCTGGCGCTCTGGGCCAGAATATTTCCGTTCCGATCCAGGATCATGCCCCGGGAGGCGGTGAGCGTCGCATCCCGCAGTTGCTGCTCCATGGCCAACTCCTCATACTCTTGGTGCTGCAGCACCTGGAGCTGGAACAGCCTTCCAGCCAGGATAATAAATGCGACAATGCCGCACACTGTCATCAAAAACAGGGTGCGGCGGAGCATCATCTGGTTTGGCAAACGGTCGGAGCCGCTGCCGGGGTTTAAATCGGGTTTTGCCATGGGAATCTCCTTTGAAGGGAGGAATGCGCGTTGTAGGGAACGGATTGATCCGTTCCGAAATTTACAAAACACAGATGGTCAGGGATCGTCCCCGGCCCTACATGTTGTATTATAACATATTCTTTGTCCTATTTCAAATATTCTCCGAGAGAACTGAAAGCGTCCGAAATCCGGTTCAAGAGGCCGCCCCCGTCTTCCGGCGGCGTGAGGATCACCGTCTTGTCCGGCGCGCTGGTTTGCAGGTAGAAAATCTGCCCCTGCTGCGGCTCCTGCATCCCCAAAACGTTGACGGCGTAGGTCTCGATTTCCGTGAAATTAAAGGTGTTTTCGTAATTCACCAGCAGACGCGCGTGTTCCGTCTGCAGCGTATTGAGCTGGGCCTGGAGCTTTGCGCTCTCGTCCGAGATGCCGCTGAGCCTGATCTGGGAGAGGAGGGCGAATACCATCAGTACACCCACCAGCAGGTAACCCAAAATCGCCATGGGCGCCACCGCCTGCTTTGTACGTACCGCGGGCCGCACCCGGGCGCGCTCCCCCCGCTTTGGCTGGGCGTGTATGCCCGGCAGTTCGACATCCGGCTCCACATATCTGGGCTCCGGCATCGGCACAGCGGCAAAGTCGGGCGCCGCGCTGCCGTAAACAGGGCGGGCATATTGATATTTATCCGGTCTCGCCATGGTTTTGTCTCCTTAACGGGGCGTCGGGGACGCCGCCCCCTACACCCGCTCCACCACGCGGAGTTTCGCGCTGCGGGCTCTGGGGTTCGCGTTGATCTCTTCTTCTGTCGCCGTGATCGGCTTTTTTGTAACGCTTTTGAGCGTTTGTTTGAATCCGCAGACACAGACCGGGAACTCTCTCGAACAGGTGCAACCATTTTCCCGGCCGGCGACGGCGTTTTTCACGAGTCTGTCTTCGAGGCTGTGGAAGCTGATCACCAGGAGGCGCCCGCCGGTCACAAGTCTGTCCGCCGCCGTATTGAGCATGGCGGAGATCGCATCGAGCTCACCGTTCACCGCGATGCGCAGGGCCTGGAAACTGCGCTTGGCCGGGTGCTGCTTCTCCCGGAGCGCTTTTGCCGGCATCGCGCTTCGAATGAGCTCCGCCAGTTCCGTTGTGGTCTCAATGGGGCGCTCGGCCCGGCGCCGTTCGATTGCCGCCGCGATGGGGCCGCTGTAGCGCTCTTCCCCGAACTCCCAAAGGATTTTTCTGAGCTGTTCCCGGGGCCAGGTGTTGACGATTTCATAAGCCGTGAGCGCCTGGCTCTCGTCCATGCGCATGTCCAGAGGGGCCTCACGCCGGTAGGAGAAGCCGCGGGCGCATTCGTCAAGCTGGGGCGAGGAGGCGCCGAGGTCAAACAGCATTCCGTCCGCCGCGGGCACACCCAGCCTGTCCAAGATCGTGCCCAGATCCTGAAAGTTCGCGTGAACCAGTGTCACGCCGGCTTTGAATGGCAAAAGCCGCTCCCGCGCCCGTTCAATCGCCCGGGCGTCCCGGTCGATGCCGATGAGTCTGCCCCCGCGGAGCCGTTTTGCGATTTCAACGGAGTGCCCCGCATTTCCGAGCGTGCCGTCCACATAGGTTCCCTCGGGGCGGATGTTCAGGGCCGCGATGCACGCGTCTAGGAGTACCGGGACATGTTCAAAACTCACGGGGCCAATTCCTCAAACAGGTTCGCAAGGCTTGGAGATGCGAGCGCCGCAGCCAGAAAGCCGTTCCACGTGTCGCTGTCCCAGATCTCTGCGTGGCCGCCGTGTCCGACAAATACCACGTCCCGCTTGAGTCCCGCGTAGTCCCGCAGCGCCTGCGGGAGGAGAAAGCGCTTTTGGCTGTCCAATTCGAGCTGCGCCGCCAGGCCGATGACGGCAATCGCGCTGCCTTTGTTTTTGTAAGAGACTGCCCCCACCTTTTCGGAAAAGGCCTTCCAGCCCTCCTCCGAAAAGACGATCAGACAGCGCCGGCCTTCCACCTCGTAGATCGTCACATAAACGGTGTCGCCGAGTTTTTCCTGAAAGCGCGCGGGGGCAAACAGCCGCCCTTTTTGATCCATGGTGTGCGTGCTGCTGCCAAACATTCCCCGTCACCTTCTTCCACTTTCTATCCATATAGGTTACATTACTTTTTGAATGCTCCACTTTACGCCACCGTGGGGCAATTATACTTTGTGAACTTATAAAAAGCAAGAGAAAAAAATGTTGATAACTCAAGCTTTTTTGACTATAAAATCGCGCAATCACAATATCTCGTTAACATAATGTTGTTAACCATAATCTAGCGCTATATTTAGTGCCGGAAAATTTTATACAAAATTTTTATTTGCATTCTGTGCAAATACTCCAAATAAAATAGATATGGGCTGCGGTTTCCCGCAACCCACTATATGATGTATTTGGTTATTAAATGTTTTGAATATTGTCATTGCGAGACCCAAAGCGGCGAAGCAATCCGGCACGCCCTAAGTCTATCCCCACCGGACGGGCATATATTCCAAAGAGGGCAGGATTGCTGTAGGGCGCCGCGCCCTGCGGAGGGAAGGTGCGCCCATTGTTCAACAAGACGCGGCTCATGAAAAATACGGCTCTGCTGACCGGCTCCTCCCTCATCATGCAGGGGATCGGGCTGGTGTTTCAGGTCTGGCTGGCCGGACGGATCACGCCCGCCGGAATCGGCCTGTTTTCGCTGGTGATGGCGGTGGGCTCCCTGGCCATGACGCTGGCCATCTCCGGCATCCGTTACGCCTGTACCCGCCTGGTCTCCGAGGAGATCGGCCTCAACCGCGTCGGCGGCGTGGGCGGAGCCATGGGCCGCTGCCTGGGTTACAGCCTGTTTTTCGGGCTCGTCAGCGGGGCGGCGCTCTGGTCTCTGGCGGAGCGGATCGGCTTTCTCTGGGTGGGGGACGCAAGGGCCGTCCTGCCGCTCAGGCTCTTCTCCCTCTGCCTGCCTTTCGTGGCGCTGACCGGCGTCTTTTCCGGCTATTTTACGGCCACCACCCGGGTCTACAAGAGCGCCGCGGTGCAGATCGCGGAGCAGTTCCTGCGCATCGGCGCGGTGGCCGCGCTGCTCGGTATCGCGCCTAAAAATGACGTGGAGCTCAGCTGCGCCTGCGTCGTCATCGGAAGTCTAGTGGCGGAAGTCTTCGGCACGGTCTGCCTCGCGGTGCTCTATATCTTCGACCGCAGACGCCACGGGGCCGCGGCCGTCGCCGCCCCGGAACTGACGGCGCGGCTGCTGCGCATCGCCCTGCCGCTGGCGCTGTCCGCCTACGCCCGCTCCTCTCTGACTACGCTGGAGCACCTGCTGGTACCCAGGGGCTTTCGATCCGCCGGCCTGAGCGCCGAGCGCTCCCTGGCCAGTTACGGAGTCATTCACGGTATGGTCTTCCCCATCCTCATGTTCCCCACCTGCGCGCTGCTGGCCCTGGCCGAGATGCTGGTGCCGGAACTGACCGAAGCCCAGGTCAGCGGTCAGACGCGGACGATCTCCGAGGCCGCCGGCTCCCTGCTGAAGATGAGTTTGATTTTCTCACTCGCCACCTCCGCTTTTCTGTTTCTCTTCGCGAAACAGCTGGGCGTCGTCATCTACGGCTCCGCCGAGACGGGGCACTATCTGCGCGTCTTCGCCCTGATCGCCCCCGTCATGTACATGGACATGGTGGTGGACGGGATGCTGAAGGGTCTGGGGCAGATGATGCAGTCCATGAGCTACAACATTCTGGACGCCGGCGTCAGCGTTTTGCTGGTGCTGGCGCTGATTCCGGCGTTCCAGGTGCCGGGCTACGTGGCGGTGATCTTCGTCACGGAGCTCTTAAATTTCGCGCTGAGTTTGCGCAGACTGGTGAAGGTGGCGAAGCCGACATTTGGGAAAACAGTTAAAACCGCCGGTTGAATTTGAGCAGTGCCTATGATATACTTGAGGCGGAAAATGCAGTGAACATTGTTTAATTTGCTTCGTACTTAGTCGATAAATTGAAAGCGAGGGTGATGGCTATTAAAGCTATTGAATTTGTTGATATAAATGGCACAAAGCAGTGTATATCCATTCGAGCAGACAATCCTCAAAACCCCATTCTACTATATTTGCATGGTGGCCCCGGCGATGCCGCGTTGCCTCTGGTTGCAAAATACAATAAACAATTAGAAAGTTGTTTTGTTGTTGTAGTTTTGGAACAACGAGGAGCAGGGAAATCATACTACCCCTTTAGCGCAACAGAGAAAATAACAATAGATACTTTTGTTGACGATATTTACGCACTTTCTTCATACTTGTTAAAACGCTTTAACCAAGAAAAACTTTACTTGGTCGGACATTCGTGGGGAAGTATTTTGGGATTAAAATTTATTAAACGCTATCCCGATTTAGTACACACATATGTTGGTTGCGGTCAAGTAATCAATATGAAAAAATCATCACAAACAGCCTATGATTTTGCTTTACAAAAAAATAAAGACGAAAAACACAAGAAGATTTACGAGAAATTAAAGCACATTGATTGTTCATACAGTCAAGAAACATGGCTTAATGATTTGTTGTTTGTAACAGGGCAAGTTATAAAACATAAAGGTTCACTTTATGGCAAAACGAGTTATAACCGATTCATCTTTGATTTTTTAATGTCCCCTGATTATACCTTAAAAGACCTGCTCAATAGACAGAAAGGTTCTTTGCAATCGATTAAATGTTTATGGCAAGAGGTAATGCTTGTTAATTTTGAAGATATTATCGAATATGAAACGCCCGTTACATTTATTCAGGGTAGAGGGGATTATCATGTTTCTTCTATTTTGGCGCATGAGTATTTTACATCGTTGAAAAGCCGTAAACATTTTTATTGGTTTGAAAATTCGTGCCACTTTCCGCAATGGAGCGAACCTCAAAAATTCTCCGAAATTATGAAATCTGTAATTTGCACCTAATAAGCCAGACTGTGTAAAAACGCTTTTATGTCGCGATTATGATATACTCAAGGCGAAAAATATGTGCCACAATTCCACAGGAAAACTTGTGTTTTGAATAGATATCCTTAATTTATAAGGAGAGATTGCAATGCAAAAGAAACCAGTATACTTATGGAGGGTGTTCACCTCATAAGCCCTCCGATATTGAGGAGGAAAACATGGAAATCAAAATCTGCGCTTATTCAAATTCGGACTACGCCGCGTTTCAGAAAATGCTGTGCACTTGCTTTTGGCAGGATTACAAAATACCCCGCACCGAAGAGCAATTGGAACGGTGGCAAAATATGCTCATCCGGCAAGCCTCCGCCGAAATCGTTTTTATCGATCTATTGACGGCGGACGGGGAGGCGCAGGGCTTCATCCTGTATCAAATCGATTCCCCCGAGAGCGATTGGTGTATCAAAGAGGGATACGGATTTATCCGGGAACTCTATGTCGCCGCGGATTTTCGCCGTAGCGGGCACGGCAAGGCTCTGGCGGTTCACGCCGAAACCCGGTTGAGGCAAAGAGGCGTTCCCGGCATCTACCTGACTACAGACGAAGCCATGGAATTTTGGGCGAAAATGGGCTATCGGGATTCCGGTGAAGTCTGCTCCGAAAACGACGGACGAATCTTTGTGAAATGACACATAAAGCAAAAGCGGCGGCTCAGATTTGAGCTTCCGCTTTTGTCATATTCGCGCGGGACGCAGAGGATTGCGTCCCCTGCGGTCAAACGATGATTTCCGAGGAAGTCGATTGGTCTATTGAATTTATGAAATGGAACTCAGTAAAACCGTAAGCCATGCATATAGCGCGACAAAAACTACACAAAATGCGACGACCCCGATTTTTACGGGCAAACGTGCGTAATTGAACCCCACATTAATGCCAAATCTATTCTCAACAAGAACCTTCGGATCGTCCGGGTTGTGATAAAACATACCTGCCGCCCAATACTGATCGTCGCCGCGCCCATCGTCATGAGTACTGACCGCGGTCTGGTCATTGAAATCGCCGGCTGCCTCATTTGGGATCACTTTGGGCTTGATCCGCCCTCCCCCCTGACCAGCTTGAACGGCGACGACAACCAACACGACAACGGCGGCGAGCGGCCAAATAAGCAATAGCCAGCTTGGGATATTCAAATCCTGATATAGAAACATCAATTGGATCAGCGCCATCATGACTGTTATCGCTAAGATCAGCGCTCCAAGACCGTGTCCCATACGCCTGCGATAGATACGATGCTGCGCAAATGAAAGCGCCGGATTCTGCTGATCTATTTGTAATTTCGCGCGGACTAACGCTGTGCCTGCTAACCACAGTATGATCAGCAGCGCCAAATTAATCAACGGTATCATCGTGGCTGTGAGCAAGGATTTATCAAACCACTGCGATTGCAGAAAGCCATACGTATAGCCCGGGCGCATGCGGAATTTGTCCGGGAGTCCCGGGTATTTGATAAGCGCGAATAGGATGCTTGCGAGAATGAGGACTAAACTTAGCACATACCAGATCCACGGCAGCTCAGATAAGTTCCCGCGCGAATGGGACGATTTTGTTTCGGCAAAGACGGAACCGGATACTTTCCAGCCTCGTTCTTCCTTCAACTTTTTGGCCTGTTTCCAGCTCGACACAAAGGCCGCCGTCGCGACCGCTCCAATCAGGAGCGGAAAATACAAAACGGAAACCAGCGTTATACCGGGGAAAATGACATACTGAAGGATAATGAGCGCCAATATGATCGCGACCCCGATCACCCCGATCAGCGTGTACCGTTTTCTTAGACCTCTGGCTTCAGGGCTTGCGTATTGATCCATTGGGATTCTTACGCCGAACAGCAATGACTTTCTTGTCAGTTTCGGTATGAGCGGTATTAAAACGCCGCATAAAACCGCAACCGCAACATTGACTGCAAAGAAATAAACACTCGACTCTCTCATATTGTACCTCTGATTATTTTCGGATTGCCTTTCGCGTTTTCGTAAGAGTCAACGCAAAGCGAAACAAAATCGGTCATGCTCATGCTGCGGCACACAGCTTCGGCGGCGGTCAGCGTCAATTGCTCTGAAAGCTTTGACAGCACCGCTTCATCGTTTTCCGCAGCCTTTGCCACCAGCGCGCCTCTGCGCCTGTCGATCACGATATACCCCTCATCGCAAAGCATGGTGTACGCCTTGTTGACTGTGAGATAGTTGATTCCCAAATCGGCGGCAAGACCGCGCACCGACGGCAGGGCTTCGCCCGGAGCGAGTTTATTTGCCGCTATGCCCAGCACAATTTGATTGCGCAGCTGTTCATAGATGGGTATCGCGCTTTGCGTGTTGATTTCGACAATAAATGGAATCACCCCCTTTGTTGTAATTGTTGTATTTATAGTATAACAAATACAACAGCAAACGTCAATATCAAAATTTAATTTTTTAAAGAGATATACGGGACGCCCGGGTGTGCGTCCCCTACAGTCGGTATTACACCCCCACCACAATTCTCATATAATTTTTCTTCCCCCGGCGCAGAACAAGCCCTTCGCCTGTCAGCTGCGCCGCCGTAAAGCTCTGCCCGATGTCCGTCACGCGCGCGCCGCCGGCCTCTACACCGCCCTGCTGTACGGCCCGCCGCGCCTCGGACTTGGAGGACACGAGAGCGCTCTTCACCAAAAGCGTCAGGATGTCGATCGTTTCATCTGTGAAATCGTCAGGCGTCAGTTCCGCCGTCGGCATCTGCGCCGCGCCTCCGGAGGAAAACAGAGCGCGGGCGGTCTCCTGCGCTTTGACGGCCTCCGCCTCGCCGTGGATGAGCTTGGTCAGCTCGTACGCCAAAAGCTCCTTGGCGCGGTTTAATTCGCTGCCCGCGAAAGCGGCCATGGCGTCGATCTCCGAAATCGGCAAGAAGGTCAGCATCCGCAGAAATTTGAGTACGTCCGCGTCCTCCACGTTGCGCCAGTACTGGTAAAACGCAAAGGACGGCGTCTTCTCCGGGTCGAGCCAGACGGCCCCTTTTTGGGTTTTACCCATCTTTTTGCCGTCGGAGGTGAGCAGCAGCGTGTTGGTCAGGCCGTAGGCGTTTTTGCCGAGTTTACGGCGGATGAGCTCCGTGCCGCCCAGGATATTGCTCCACTGGTCGTCCCCGCCGCACTGCATCACGCAGCCGTAATCCTGAAACAGGTGGTAGAAGTCGTAGCTCTGCATGATCATGTAATTGAATTCGAGGAAGCTCAAACCCTTTTCCATACGCTGTCTGTAGCAGTCGGCCCGGAGCATGTTGTTCACGGAGAAGTGCGGCCCCACCTCCCGTAAAAGCTCCACGTAGTTGAGCTTCAGGAGCCAATCCGCGTTATTCAGCATCAGAGCCTTGCCGTCGGCGAAGTCGATGAAGCGCTCCATCTGGATCTTGAACTTGGCGGCGTTCTCCCGAATCTTTTCCCCCGCCATCATCTGGCGCATGTCCGTGCGGCCCGAGGGGTCGCCCACCATGGTGGTGCCGCCGCCCAGCAGGGCGATGGGGCGGTTGCCCGCCAGCTGCAGCCGGCGCATGAGGGAGAGGGCCATGAAGTGGCCGGCGGTCAGGCTGTCCGCCGTGGGGTCAAAGCCGATGTAGAAGGTGGCCTTGCCGTTGTCGATGAGCTCCCGAACCTCCGGCTCGTCGGTGCACTGGGCGATGAGGCCCCGGGCGATGAGTTCGTCGTACAATTTCATAGTAATAACTCCTAATCTTATTATTGATTTTTTATAAAATAGTAATAGATGTTGTTATTTTCATTGGCGCCCGGCGGCATGAAAAAACCCCCTGTCCGTTTGGACAGAGGGCGTCATTTACGCGGTACCACCTCTGGGCTCCGACGCCTCACGGCGGCGGACTCGATGAGTGGGCGCGGCATTCCCCATCGGGCAGAGGCCGGCGTACACTCCCGCGCTGTAACGTGCGCGCACGTCCGCGCCTACCGGGCGTTTGCTGCGCAAACGCTGTTCGGGCGGCGGCTCCGGGACTGTATTCAAAGCGGACTCCCCCGCGCCTCACACCGGCCGGCAGCTCTCTGAGAGGAAGATTTCGCTTCTACTTGTGTCCCATCACGGCTTTTGACGGGGGTAGTATAACACGAAAGGAAAGGAATGTCAAATGTCAATTGTGTTTCGGTCACCCGGCTTTTTTGTTTGCCGTGTGCGGGCCGCCGAGACCGGCAGTTCCTACAAGGGAAGCCTTTTCTTACGTCAGCTGCGTACCCCAGATCCCGTTCGACCTTGTGCCGACAACCAGATAGCCGTTAAACACGATCGGGGTCGCCTCGATGTTGGAGCCCGCGTCCAAGACGTCAAGTTTTGCGCCCGTCAGCCCGTCCAGCAGGACAATGGATCCGGCGGTGGTGCAGTAGATGACATAGCCGTTGCCCGCCGCGTCGTAGCACACCGTGGGAGAACTCCAGGCGTAGGCGCTACTCTGGAAATGCCATACCTCCTCCCCGGTCTGCTTGTCCAACGCCACGAGCTGCCCGTTGCCCGCGCCCGGATAGTCCGCGACCGGAACGAAAATGAGGCCGCTGAGCTTGTTTTTGCCCAGTCCGATGGTACCCTGTACGCCGCCGGAGAGGTCGGAGACCGTGTGGCACATGTACCTTGAATCCGTGCTCCAGACGACCTCTCCCGTGACCGCGTCGATCTTCCACACGGGGATGGGCGCGGTCGTGCTGCTCCGCCAGCCCAGATGGAACGAGGTGCTGATATAGATATAGGGATGGCCGTCCTCCAATTCCAGAACCGGGGAGTCGTTGGTATCATCGAGCACATTTTGAACCCAGTCCACTGTCAGGGTGTTGAGATTCAGGCACATGAGGTTCCCGCCGTTATCCGCCACGATGATGTGGCCGCGGAAAATTACACAGGAGTCCTCCATCCCCAGCCAGTAGGCCCCGCCCGTGCGTACGCCGTTATAGCGCCAGCGGACAAAGTCGGAGGGCGTGATATTCACGGAGACCGTCCCGGCGGCCGGGTCAAACTGAGAATTCAGTTTAACGATATAGAGAATGCCGCTCTCGGCGGGGTAGATGAGCTGGTCTGTCGCCGCGTCCACCAGGGGGCCGCTGTCATAACAGCTCCATTTGCGTATGGCAAAGGGATCGTTCGCGCCGAACTCGTATAGAATCGAGCAGTCCATGAGATCAAAGATAAACACGTGGGAGGTACCCTTG
Source organism: Bacillota bacterium (assembly GCA_009781925.1). Lineage (GTDB taxonomy): Bacteria > Bacillota > Clostridia > Oscillospirales > Oscillospiraceae > WQUU01. The sequence continues at coordinate 12,383 of WQUU01000100.1, forward strand.
AACGAGTCGTAGCCCGCGCCCACATAGAGGATCGGATAGCCCCGGGGATCGAGCGCGCCGGAACCCTTGAAGCAGTAGCCCACATGGAGCGTGTTGCGCGTCAGTTTGCCCGTCTCCAGCTCAAAGAAATAGATATTGCCGTCCTCGCTGGCATAGACGCACTCGTGGAGGACGTCCTGCCGCTTTGCCCAGTCATATAGATTCATATGCTGGCGCAGATCTTTCGGCCAGGTCATGCAGAGCGGCTGGCCCGTCCAGCCCTGGCCGGACCAGGAGGTGCCCGGCACACTGAGAGTGCCCGTGGGGATCTTCCAGGACGCGCCGAATTTCTGCTGCGTGATGTTCGCCGCGCCGTAGGAGCTGCCCTCCCGGAAGTTGTTGCCCCGGAAGGAGACAATCCCCTCCAGGCTCGTGTAGTCCTGACCGAGACCAAAGTCGATGGGATCGGCGGCCTGGTAGCTATCCACAATCGTGCCGCCCACTTTGACCGCGGTGCTCTTGAGCAGCTTTGAGGGCTGGGTAGCGTCCACCGCAACGGGATTAAAATCCGGCAGGGGCGTGGGCGTCGGAGCTGGCGTGGGCGTCGGGGCCGGAGTCGGCGTGGGAGTGGGCGCAGCGGTCTCGATTGCCGGCAACGAAACCGACAGGCCGGGGGACGCGCTCGCCGCCACAGCCGGGTACGGTGAGCCGGCGGCAGCTGCCGCGCCTCCGCTGCCCGGGAGGTATTCCTGATAGAGAACGAATGCAAGGGCCGCGAGCAGGACGACCAGGAGCACCGCCCCAAAGGCGTTCGGCCCTTTTTTCTTGCGCTTGACCGGCTGACGGCCCACGGGCCACAGTTCATCGTCCGAATGTCTCTGGCCGCCTGTATTTCCGTAATTCCCGTTATTCGCTGGCATATTTCCCTCCCCGCAGGAAATTATTTCATGCTATAATGCGATTATACAGACCTTATGACGAAATGGCAAGTTTTTTGTTTCTTGCGCAATAAAAATCTTCCTCTGATACATCTAATGGGTGAAAGGTCAAGGGCAACTCCTTTGAAAAATGTAGGGGCCGATACCCACATCGGCCCGGGCATACATGCAATTTATCTGAAGCACAGGGCGATGTGGGCATCGCCCCCTACAAACCATCGCATATTTATTCGATTTTTATGGATCATTTTGTATAAACATGTAAATGCGTTGCCCTGGGAATTGCCCTGGGAATTGCCCTGGGAATTGCCCTGGGAATTGCCCTGGGAATTGCCCTGGGAATTGCCCTGGGAATTGAGCGGAAACACTTGACAGTTTTCGACTTTTTGTTATATAATATCTTATTCGTAAGACTATATAAAGAGTATATAACAAAATGGGGGAGTAATCGAACATGAAAAAATGCGCCGCGCTTTCCCTCATTCCGCTCGCGCTGCTGCTCCTGGCGGCCTGTACGCGGACGGTTCCTCCCGCCGTCACACCCGAAGCGAGCGCTCCCCCTCCGGCCTCCGCGCCGATCTCCGCACCCGCTTTCGCGCCGGATCCCTCAGCGCCGGAGGACGCCGTCATTGAATACGGCGACATCAACACCATTGACGAAGACAATGGCCCTATGCGTACATATATCTGTTTTCCGCAGGCGAATGCGCCCACGGATCAGGCCATTTCACAGTGGGCCAACTCCCTCTACGCGGGCGGGCTGGCGGAACTCCGGGCTGCGCAGAAGACCGATCCCGCAGCCAGCGGGGAGATCAACGTTCAATTCAACTCCTATCTCGTGGATGACAAGTATGCCGGCGTCATGGAGACGGGCATCTATTCTCTGTCCGGGCGGGCAAACGCCTCCGGCGTCGTCCGCACGTTCAACATCGATGTACAGCG
>WQUU01000101.1 GCA_009781925.1 Bacillota bacterium
CTCTCCAAAAGAGCTCGCGCTCTTTTGCGCTGCCTGCTGGCGCTTTGGGGCTTTATCCCATATCGCCGTATGTGTGCTCTTTTTCAGTAGACCCTATGTATCACTCCTTCCCGTCACAGATTTGCGTAACGGTAGTGCGAAAAACGGGGTGACACAAGCGAACCGACCTGCCCTTGTTTAAAGCCATCATACGCGGAGCGGCGGTGCTTGTCAATATATAAAAACTATATACGCGGGATGATTCCAAAATTTTTTCTTGACAGAAAAAGGTTCTTTGTGCTATACTCATTAAAATTCTTACAGTGTGCGGGAGTGCGGCCATGGGCTTTATCCTCACAAATCTGATCAGCCTGCTGGTAGCGATTATTCTGGGAGTAATCGTTCTTATTGGGCTTGCCCAAAAGCCGGCGGCGGAATCAGGACTGTAAGTTGCCATAGAACTATGGCAGAACAGACGATACAAGCAGCTGCCGGTAACTCCTCAAAAGAGTACCGGCTTTTTCTTATTGTAACAGGAGGTGCCATATGGAGCTCACAGGAGCACAGATTCTGGCCCGCAGCCTGATCGAACAGGGGGCCGATATTGTGTTCGGCTACCCGGGCGGACAGGCCATTAATATTTTCGACGCGCTGTGCGAATACGCGGACGAGCTCCGCGTCATTTTGCCCTCCCATGAACAGGGGGGTACCCACGCCGCGGACGGTTACGCCCGGGTGAGCGGAAAGTGCGGCGTGATGATCGCGACCTCCGGCCCCGGCGCGACCAATCTGGTGACCGGCATCGCCAATGCCTATATGGATTCGATCCCGCTGGTGTGTATCACCGGGAATGTGCCCCGGTCTCTGATCGGGAGAGACTCCTTTCAGGAGGTGGACATCTGCGGTGTGACCCTGCCCATCACAAAACACAACTTTTTGGTGGGGGATGTGAGAGAGCTGGCGCGGACGGTTCGCGAGGCCTTCACCATCGCGGTCTCCGGCCGCCCCGGCCCGGTGCTGATCGACATCCCCAAGGACATCACCGCAGAGGCCTGCGCATATGTCCCGGCGGGGCGCTACGAGCCGCGGATAACGCCGGCTCCCAACGCCGCGGGGATCCAAAAGGCGGCGGAGATCCTCGCTCAGGGCGAGCGGCCCCTCATCTTCTGCGGCGGCGGCGTGGTCGGCGCGGGGGCCAGCGAATTGCTTCGCGCGTTTGCGGAACGGCGCGGCATTCCGGTGACTGCGAGCCTGATGGGGCTCACCGCGCTCCCGGCGCGGCACCCGCTGATGCTGGGGATGCTCGGCATGCACGGCACGCCCGTGAGCAATTACGCCGCGGGGGAGTGCGATGTGCTGCTGGCGATCGGCGCCCGCTTCTCCGACCGGGTGGCGGGGGATCGCAGCTGTTTCGCGCCCAACGCGAAGCTGGTTCATCTGGATATCGACGCCTCGGAGTTTGACAAAAATGTCGTCTGCGACCTGAATGTGAGCGGTGACGCCAAGGAGCTCATTGCGCTGCTGGACGCCGCCGCGCCGCCCGTGGGCGAATACGGAGCCTGGTTGGAGGAACTCAGCCGTTTTCGGGCCTCGCACCCCATGCCGGAAGAAAAGGAACCCGGGCGCGCCAACCCGCGCGGGATTGTCCGGGCGGCGGCGGAGTTTGCCGGCGAGGACGCCATTGTCGTCACCGACGTGGGTCAGCACCAGATGTGGACGGCGGAGTATTACCCCTTTGTGAAGCCCCGGAGCCTCATCACCAGCGGCGGTCTCGGCGCCATGGGTTTCGGCATGGGCGCGGCGGTGGGGGCGAAGACGGCGGCGCCGGATCGGCCGGTGCTGCTCTTCACGGGGGACGGCTGCATCCATATGGATGCGGCGGAGCTGGCCACCGCGGTCACGGAGAACCTGCCCTTTGTGACGGTGCTGATGAACAACGGCGTACTCGGTATGGTGCGGCAGTGGCAGAGCATTTTCTTCGGCGGCCGCTACAGCTGCACGACCCTGTACCGGAATACCGACTATTTGAAGCTGGTGGAGGCTTTTGGCGGCCTCGGCTTCCGGGCGGATACGATGGAGGAGGTCAGAGCCGCGCTGAAGGAGGCCTTTGCCTCGAACCGCGTCTGCCTGATCGACTGCCATATCGACCCCGACGAAAAAGTCTTCCCCATGATTCCCGCCGGCAAGTCGGGAAAGGACATCATTTACGGCGAATAACGTTTTTGTTTGTAGGGAACGGATTGATCCGTTCCGCCATATCCGCGCAGAATACGGAACGGATGAATCCGTTCCCTACAGAGAAATGGAGGCGTTTCCATGAATGTGATCAATCCGGCCAATTCCTGGCTGATCTCTATCCTGGTCAACAACCACTTCGGCGTGCTGACGCGGGTGACCGCGCTGTTCAGCCGCCGGGGCTATAACATCGCGTCCCTGTCTGTCGGGGAGACGAACCAGCCGGAATACTCCCGTATCACGATTGAGACGCGCACGGACGGGGCGGCGGTTCGGCAGATCATCAAGCAGCTGCAAAAACTGGAGGACGTCAAGGCGGTGTCCCTGCTGCCCGGCGCGGAGCGGATTGTCCGGGATCTGCTCATCATCAAGCTGGCCGTCACGTTACCCCGGCGGGAGGCGCTGTACCAGGCGCTTTCGGGGTTCAGCTACCAGATCCCCTATCAGGACGAACGCCGAGTAGTGCTGGAATTCACCGGCAGCCCCGAGGACTGCGCCCAGCTCCTGGAGGTTCTCTCCGCATACACCGTCGTCGAGCTCTGCCGCACCGGCATCACGGCGGTCTCCACGCTCAGCGAGCTGTCGGCGCAATAAAGGGCGGACAAACCCCTGTAGGGGCGGCTAATCAGCCGCCCGCGGGCGATTGATAATCGCCCCTACAAAATGCATTTCATCAAATTGTGACAATATTATTGATAAATTTACTGGAGGAAAAAACAATGCCAATGCAACTGTACTATGACGCCGACTGCGACCAGTCCCTGCTGAAAGACAAGACCATCGCCATCATCGGCTACGGCAGCCAGGGCCACGCCCACGCCCAGAACCTAAAAGAGAGCGGCATGAACGTGGTGGTGGGTCTGCTGCCCGAGCTGCCCCACTGGGCTGTCGCCGAGCGGGACGGGCTCAAAGTGATGCGCACCGAGGAGGCCGCCAAGGCCGCCGACATCGTTATGATGCTGGCGCCGGACGAGCTGCAGCCGGCCATCTATCAGGAGAGCATCCTGCCGAACCTGGCGGAGGGCAATATTCTCGCCTTTGCCCACGGTTTCTCCATCCACTTCAATCAGATCATTCCGCCCCCATATGTTGACGTGATCATGGTCGCCCCCAAGGGGCCGGGGCACACGGTGCGCAGCCAGTACCTGGAGGGCAAGGGCGTCCCTTCCCTGATCGCGGTCAAGCAGGACGCCTCAGGGAAGGCCAAGGACTTCGCGCTGGCCTACGCCTCCGGCATCGGGGCCGGAAGGGCCGGTATTTTTGAAACCACCTTCAAAGAGGAGACGGAGACCGACCTCTTCGGCGAGCAGGCGGTGCTCTGCGGCGGCGTCACGGAGCTCATGAAGGCGGGATTTGACACGCTGGTTGAGGCGGGTTACGCGCCGGAGATGGCGTATTTTGAGTGCGTCCATGAGATGAAGCTCATCGTCGATCTCATCAACAGCGGCGGTTTTGCCCAGATGCGCGACTCCATCAGCAATACGGCGGAGTACGGCGACTACGTGACCGGCAGCCGCATCATCACCGAGGACACCCGGCGCGAGATGAAGAAGGTGCTCAGCGAGATTCAGCGCGGCAAGTTTGCCAGCAATTGGATTCAGGAGAACCGGGCCGGCGGGCAGGCCAACTTCCTGGCCATGCGCGCCGTCGAGGCCGCCCACCCTGTGGAGGTCGTCGGCGCGAAGCTGCGCGGCATGATGTCCTGGCTGAAGAAATAGGCAGACTGTAGAGGTCGGCGTTTTCGACGACCCGTCCCGTCATTGCGAGGAACGCGAATCGCAGATTCGCGTGACGAAGCAATCCAGTGGACGCACATTTCTGGGTTGCTTCGCTTCGCTCGCAATGACGGTCTGGTAAATTTGTAGGGGTCGGCGTCCTCGACGACCCGCAAAGGAGAATCCATATGAACCGTCCCAGTGATAACGTATTCAAAGGCGCCCAGCGCGCGCCGCACCGCTCGCTGTTTTATGCCCTCGGTTTTACCGAGGAGGAGATGCGCCGCCCGCTGATCGGCGTGGCGTCGGCGTTCAGCGAGATCGTGCCGGGGCACATGCACCTGGATAAAATCGCGGAAGCTGTCAAGAGCGGGGTGCGCCTGGCGGGGGGAACGCCCGTGCTCTTCCCGGTGATCGGCGTGTGCGATGGCATCGCCATGGGCCATGCGGGGATGAACTACTCCCTGCCCTCCCGGGATCTGATCGCCGACTCGGTGGAGACTATGGCCCTGGCCCACTGCTTTGACGCGCTGGTGCTCATCCCCAACTGTGACAAGATCGTGCCCGCCATGCTGATGGCGGCGGCGCGGCTCAATATTCCGGCGATTGTCTGCAGCGGCGGGCCCATGCTGGCGGGCCGGCGCGGGGGCGCGGGCCTGAGCCTCTCCAACATGTTCGAGGCCGTGGGGGCCTATGGGGCCGGAACCATGGACGCCGAGACCCTCTGTGACTATGAGAAGACCGTCTGTCCCACCTGTGGCAGCTGTTCGGGGATGTTCACCGCCAACAGCATGAACTGCCTCTGCGAGGCGGTCGGCATGGCGCTGCCCGGCAACGGGAGCGTCCCCGCCGTCAGCGCGGAGCGCATTCGCCTGGCCAAGGAGAGCGGGCGGATGATCATGGCCCTGCTGGAGAAAAATATCCGCCCCCGGGACATCATGACGCCGGCGGCCTTTGAGAACGCGCTGGCGGTCGATATGGCCCTGGGCTGCTCGACCAACACCGCGCTGCACCTGCCCGCGATTGCCCGTGAGGCGGGTGCGGACATCTCCCTCTCCATGATAAACGAGATCAGCGCGCGCACGCCGAATCTCTGCCACCTGAGCCCCGCCGGGCCCCACTTCATGGAGGATCTCTACGCTGCCGGCGGCGTGCCGGCGGTGATGGGCGAGCTGCTGCGCAAAAATCTGCTCGACGGCGCATTGATTACCGTCTCCGGAAAGACCGTGGCGGAGAACCTCAAAACCGCGCCAAAGCCGGACGGCGTGGTGGTGCACAGCGCGGACGAGCCCTACAGCGAGACGGGCGGCCTGGCGGCGCTGTTCGGCAATATTGCGCCGGAGGGCAGCATCGTGAAGCGCTCGGCCATGGATCCGTCCATGCTGACGCGCACCTTTACCGCGCGGGTGTTCGACGGGGAGGACGCGGCGAACGCGGCCATCTTCGGGCGGGAGATCAAACCCGGAGACATGGTCGTCATCCGCTATGAGGGGCCGCTGGGCGGCCCGGGAATGCGGGAGATGCTGGGCCCGACTTCGGCCCTGGCGGGCATGGGCCTGGACAAAGAGGTGTCCCTCATCACCGACGGGCGCTTCTCCGGCGCGACCCGCGGCGCGGCCATCGGACACGCGGCCCCGGAGGCGGCCTGCGGCGGGCCGATCGCCCTCCTGCGGGACGGGGATCTGGTCGCGGTAGACGTTCCGAACAACAGCATTAACGCCTTGGTCTCCGGCGAGGAACTGGAGCGACGGAGGGCGGAGTTCGTTCCGCCGCCGGAAAAACCGCTGACCGGCTGGCTTCAAAAATACCGCGAGCTGTTAAAAATGAATCTCATAAAGGGGGATGTCTGAGTTGCGGCACATCAGAATCTTTGACACCACATTGCGGGACGGCGAACAGTCTCCGGGCTGCTCTATGAACCTGCAGGAGAAGCTGGAGGTGGCCGCCCGGCTGGAGGCCCTGAAAGTGGACGTGATCGAGGCCGGCTTTGCCATCTCTTCGCCGGACGATTTCGAGGCGGTGAAGGCCATCGCTGGCATGGTGCGCGGCTGCTATGTCGGCAGCCTTGCCCGGGCGACAGAGAAGGACATCGATCGGGCCTGGGAGGCCGTGCAGGGCGCCGAAAAACCATTTATTCACGTTTTTCTGGCCAGCTCGCCCATCCACATGGAGTATAAGCTCAAAATGACGCCGGAGCAGGTGCTTGACCGCGCCGTGTCCTCGGTGGCATACGCCAGGGTGCGCTGCGCCGATGTCGAGTTCTCCGCCGAGGACGCCACCCGCAGCGACTGGGATTTTCTCGCAAAACTCTATTCGGCGGTCATCGCGGCGGGGGCCACGGTGATCAATGTACCCGATACGGTGGGCTATACGACTCCCCAGGAGATGTTTGACCTCATCGCGTACTTAAAGGCGAACGTGGCGGGCATTGGCGGCGTCGAGCTGAGTGTCCACTGCCACAACGACCTGGGTATGGCCGTGGCCAACTCTCTGGCCGCGGTCAAGGCCGGGGCCACGCAGGTGGAGTGCACCGTCAACGGCATCGGCGAGCGGGCGGGCAACGCCGCGCTGGAGGAGATCGTCATGGCGCTGCACACCAAGCGGGAGTATTACGGCGCCGAGACCGGCGTTGAAACGCGGCAGCTCTATCGTGCGAGTAAGACGCTGTCCGGCATCATTGGCGTGACGCCGACGCCGAACAAGCCCGTCATCGGGGCCAACGCCTTCGCCCACGAGGCGGGCATCCACCAGCACGGCGTTTTAGCCAACCGGCTCACCTACGAGATCATGCGGCCGGAGGACATCGGCATTCCGGCGAACAAGATGGTGCTGGGCAAGCACAGCGGCCGCCACGCCTTCGAGGATCGGCTCCAGTCCCTGGGCTTCTCCCTGAGCGCGGAGGACTTAAACGCCGCCTTTGAGCAGTTTAAGAAGCTGGCAGACCGCAAGAAGGTCGTGAGCGATGACGACATCGCGGCCCTCATCAGCGACCGCTCCGTGGAGATCGGAGACGGCTACCAGATCGTGCGCTTTATCGTGAACTCCGGCAGCACGGTGCCGGCCACGGCGGCGGTCCGCCTGAGCCGGGGAGAAGAGGAGCGCGAGGACGTCAGTCTCGGCGACGGGCCCATCAACGCCGCCTTCAACGCCATCAACCGCATTGTGGACGGCGCATTTGCGCTGGAGGGCTTTTCCATCCGCTCGGTCACCGAGGGGGAGGACGCCCTGGGTGAGGCGGTGGTCAAACTGGGCCGCGGCGGAGAGACTGTCACGGGCCGGGGCCTGTCCACGGACATCATCGAGGCCAGTATCAAGGCCTATGTCAACGGGGTCAATAAACTGATGGCGCGGAAATAATTTCCCATGTGTAGGGGGCGGCGTCCTCGACGTCCCGCGTCCGTTGAAATGTCAAAGAATAGCGGGACGTCCGGGAGGCCGTCCCCTACAGTTGGAGAATGAAAATGAAATACATCGAAATCTTCGACTCCACGCTGCGGGACGGGGCCCAGGGGGAGGGGATCCAGTTTTCCCTCGTGGATAAGCTGGAGATCGTCCGGGCGCTGGACGCGCTGGGCGTAGCCTATATCGAGGCCGGAAACCCGGGTTCCAACAAGAAGGACATGGCCTTTTTTGAGGAGATGCGCAGTGTCCCCCTCCAAAACGCAAAATTGGTGGCCTTCGGCGCGACCCGGCGCCGGGGGATCGAAGCGGCGGACGACCCCAACTGCCGGTCGCTTTTGGCGGCCGGAACCCCCTGCGTCTGCGTCTTCGGCAAGAGCTGGACGCTGCATGTGACGGAAGTGCTGCGCGCCACGCTCGAGGAAAATCTGGAGATGGTGCGGGACACGGTGCGCTTTTTCAAAGACGCCGGGAAAGAGGTCATCTTCGATGCCGAGCACTTCTTCGACGGCTATAAGGCCGACCCCGGCTACGCCCTCTCCGTGCTTGCCGCCGCGGCCAACGGCGGAGCGGACTGCCTGTGCCTCTGCGACACCAACGGCGGCTGCTTTCCGGACGAGATTTACGAGATGGTCTCCAAGGTTGTCGCGCGCTTCCCGGAGCCCATGCGCGTCGGCATCCACTGCCACAGGGACACCGGCAACGCGGAGGCCAACTCTGTCATGGCGGTAAAGGCGGGAGCTGTGCAGGTGCAGGGCGTCTACGCCGGGTTTGGCGAGCGCTGCGGCAACGCCGCGCTGACTACCGTCATCCCCAACCTGCAGCTTAAACTGGGCTGTCTCTGCATTCCGCCGGAGAATATGGGCCTGCTCACCGAGACCGCCCGGCGCATCTGCGAGATCGCCAACATCAATCCCGACGCCCAGGCCCCCTATGTGGGCAGCAGCGCTTTTACCCACAAGGCGGGGATGCACATCGACGGCGTCTCCAAGAATTCCATATCCTATGAGCACGTCTCCCCGGAGCTGGTGGGCAATGAGCGGCGCTTTTTGATGAGCGAGGTGGCGGGGCGCGGCGCGCTCCTGGCCGCTTTGCGGAAGGTCGCGCCCGAACTGGACAAGAACGCGCCGGAGGCGACGCAGCTCGTGGAGCTCCTCAAGCAGATGGAGTTTGAGGGCTATCAGTTCGAGGCGGCGGAGGCCAGCTTTGAGCTGCTCGTCCGCCGGCGCCTCGGCCAAAAGCCCCACTTCTTTGACCTCCAAAGCTACCGCGTCCTGAACGAGCAGGACAGCGGCTGCACGGCGGTGGTCAAACTCAGCGTGGACGGGAGAACAAAGCTCTCCGCCGCCGAGGGGGACGGCCCTGTCCACGCCATGGACGTGGCGCTGCGGAAAGCGCTGGAGGGATTTTACCCCTGCCTGCGGAAGATGCGCCTGATCGACTACAAGGTGCGCGTGCTGGAGAGCCGGGACGCCACCGCCGCGAAGGTGCGGGTTTTAATCCAGTCCACCGACGGGGCGGACATCTGGACCACCATCGGCGTCTCCGCCAATATTATCGAGGCGTCCTGGGCCGCGCTGACCGATTCGATCGAGTGCAAGCTGATTAAGGAACAGGGGGTCTGAGATCAGTTGAACAGCGTTGAAAGAGTCAGCAACAGGCTGGCGGGGCTGCCGGTCGACAGAATTCCAAACCTGAACATCCTGATGCAGTTCGCGGCCCGGTACATCGGCATTCCGTACGGGAAATACTGTACCGATTATCGCTGTCTGGTGGAGGGGAACATCCGGTGCTGCCGGGATTTTGGCATCGACATGGTAAGCGCCATCTCCGACCCGTTTCGCGAGACGTCCGGGTTCGGAGGAAAAGTTGTAATCAACCTCGACGATGTCCCCTCATGTCCGGAGCCCCTTATAAAAGATTACGCCGATTTGGGGCGGCTCAGGCCGGTCAATCCCTGCGCGTCCGAACGGATGGCTGATAGAATAAAGGCGATTTCGCTGTATCAGGAGACTTGCGGCGCGGAGTTTCCCGTTTTGGGGTGGGTAGAAGGGCCGTTCGCCGAGGCGGCTGACCTGCGGGGCGTCGGTAACCTGATGTTTGACATCTACGATGAGCCTGAATTTGTGCGTGAACTGTTGGCGGTCTGCCTGGAGCAGGGCGTCTTGTTTGCCAAAGAGCAGGCGGCGGCGGGCGCGGCGTATATAGGGATCGGGGACGCTGCGGCGTCGCTCGTAAGTCCGCAAATCTACGAGGAATTTGTTCTGCCCATGGAAAAAATACTGATCAATGAAATCCATGCGAAAGGCGCCAAGGTAAAACTCCATATTTGCGGCAATACAAGCGCACTTCTCGAGTCTATGGCGACCACCGGTGCGGATATCATCGATATCGATTATCCGGTGGATTTACAGGCCGCGATGGATACGCTCAGCGAAAGAGCCCTGGTCTGCGGCAATTTTGATCCTGTGAGGATACTCCTGCGCGGCACACCGGAGACGGTCAGAGAGAGCGTAAAAAAATGTGTGGGGATCGGAAAGAATCGGCTCATTGTGAGCGCCGGCTGCGAGGTGCCGAAATTTACGCCCGCCGAGAACCTGAAAGCGGTCGCGGAGGCTTTGCTGTATCCAATCGCGTGAATGCGACAAAATATCTCTAAAATAAGGAGGACGAACCATGGGCATGACCATGAGCCAAAAGATTCTGGCCGCTCACGCGGGGCTCGACCGCGTGACCCCGGGACAGCTCATCCGGGCCAGACTCGATCTGGTGCTGGGCAACGACATCACGGCGCCGGTCGCGGTCAACGAGTACCGCAAGGCGGGTTTCGGCCCCGTGTTTGACAAGGACAAGATCGCGCTGGTGCTGGATCACTTCACGCCGAACAAGGACATCAAGGCGGCGGAACAGAGCAAACAGATTCGGGAATTCGCCCGGGAAAAAGGCATCACCCATTTTTACGACGTGGGGGAGGTGGGCGTTGAGCACGCGCTTTTGCCGGAGAAGGGCCTGGTCGCCCCCGGCGAGCTCATCATCGGCGCGGACTCCCACACCTGCACCTACGGCGCGCTCGGCGCGTTTTCCACCGGCGTCGGCAGCACGGACATGGCCGCCGGCATGGCCAAAGGCATCGCCTGGTTCAAGGTGCCGGAGGCCATCCGCTTTGAGCTGACGGGTATGCTAAAACCCTGGGTGTCCGGTAAGGACGTGATTTTGCACATCATCGGCAAAATCGGCGTGGACGGCGCGCTCTACCGCTCCATGGAGTTTAGTGGCGACGGCGTGGCGGAGCTCAGTGTGGACGACCGGCTGTGCATGGCCAATATGGCCATCGAAGCCGGCGCGAAGAACGGCATCTTCCCGGTGGACGACATCACCCGCGCCTATGTGGACGCGCGCGTGAGCCGGCCCTATACGGTCTACGCCGCCGACCCGGACGCGAACTATGAGCAGATCATCCCGATCGACTTGTCTCAGATTAAGCCCACAGTGGCCTTTCCGCATCTGCCCGAAAATACCCGTACTGTAGACGAGGCCGGGGACATCGCCGTCGATCAGGTCATCATCGGCTCCTGCACCAACGGGCGGCTCGAAGATTTGCGCGTCGCGGCCGAGGTGCTCCGGGGAAGGAAAGTGTCGCCTGACGTGCGCACGATCATCATCCCGGCGACGCAGCTCATTTACCGCCAGGCGATGGACGAGGGCCTGTTTACCGTCTTTCTCGACGCGGGCTGCGCCATTTCGACGCCCACCTGCGGCCCCTGCCTCGGCGGGCACATGGGCATTCTCGCCAGGGGAGAGCGCGCCGTGGCCACGACGAACCGGAACTTTGTGGGCCGCATGGGCCATCCGGAGAGCGAGGTCTATCTGGCGAGTCCGGCGGTGGCCGCCGCCACGGCGGTACTGGGCCGCATCGCCTCGCCGGAGGAATTGGATCTGTAGGGAACGTATGGATGCGTTCCTCAATCGGAACGGATAAATCCGTTCCCTACAAGGAGGTAATCCCACATGCCAAAGGTATTAAAATACGGCGACAACGTCGATACGGACGTCATTATCCCCGCGCGCTACTTAAACTCCTCCGATCCCGCGGAGCTCGCGGCGCACTGCATGGAGGACATCGACCCCGATTTTCACAAAAAAGTCCGCCCCTCCGACGTGATCGTAGGCGGCAAAAACTTCGGCTGCGGCTCCTCCCGGGAGCACGCGCCCCTGGCCATCAAGACCGCCGGCGTCTCGGCGGTGATCGCGGAGACCTTTGCCCGCATCTTCTACCGCAACGCGCTCAACATCGGCCTGCCGATTTTGGAGTGCCCCGCCGCGTCCGAAGGCTTGCGTGACGGCGACGAGGTGGAGATTGACCTCAAGACCGGAGAGATCAGAAACCTCACGAAAAACGAGCGCTATCAGGCCGCGCCCTTTCCGGAGTTCATCCGGGAGATCATCGGCGCGGGCGGATTGCTGGAGGCCCTGAAGCGGGAGGACGGCCATGGAGTTTGACATCGCGGTCATCCCCGGCGACGGCATCGGCCCGGAGATCACGGGGGAGGCCGTCAAATCGCTGGAGGCCGTCGGCCGAAAATTCGGCCACGGGTTCTCCTTCCAATACGTGGACATGGGCGGCTGCGCGATCGACAAATACGGCGTGCCCCTGCCGGAGGAGACCCTGAACATCTGCCGAGAAAGCGACAGCGTGCTGCTGGGCGCCGTAGGCGGCCCCAAGTGGGACACGCTCCCCGGTTCTCTGCGCCCGGAGGCGGGACTGCTCGGCATCCGCGCTGGCTTGGGGCTCTACGCCAACCTGCGCCCCGCCGTGCTGTATCGCGCCCTGAAGGGCGCCTGCCCGCTGAAGCCGGAGCTCACCGACGACGGCTTTGACATTTTATTTGTCCGCGAGCTCACCGGCGGGATGTATTTCGGCGCGCGGGGCCGGAAAAAGACCGACGGGGGCGAGGCCGCCTTCGACACGGAGCAGTACAGCGTCTTTGAGATCGAGCGCATCGGGCGCGTGGCCTTCAATTTGGCCCGGCAGCGGGGCAAAAAACTCTGCAGTGTGGACAAGGCCAACGTGCTGGAGAGCTCCCGCCTCTGGCGGGAGACGATCCACCGGCTCAAAGAGGAGTACCCCGATGTGGCCTGCACCGACATGCTGGTGGACAACGCCGCCATGCAGCTGGTGCGGAATCCCGGGCAGTTTGACGTCATCGTCACCTCCAACATGTTTGGGGACATCCTCTCCGACGAGGCCAGCATGATCACCGGCTCCATCGGGATGCTGCCCTCCGCCAGCCTGGGAGAGGGCTCCTTCGGCCTCTACGAGCCGATCCACGGCTCCGCCCCCGACATCGCCGGACAGAACAGGGCCAACCCCATCGCCACGATTCTCTCCGCCGCCATGCTGCTGCGCGTCTCCCTGAAGCTGGAGGCGGAGGCGGACGCGCTGGAGCGCGCGGTGCAGAAGGTGCTGGACAGCGGCCTGCGGACAGCCGACATCATGAGCGAGGGCTGCACAGTTCTGGGTACCGCCGAGATGGGGGCGGCCGTCCGCGCGGCGCTGGACGAAGGTTAAATAGGCGAGGGTTAAATAGAGTTGTCCGGAGATCAAATTGCTCTGTCACCCTGATTGCTCTGTCACCCTGAGCGCAGCGAAGGGTCTGAAAACAAAGATTCTTCGCTGCGTTCAGAATGACGAATGACCGTTGTTGGACAAATCTCTATAGAAAGGATTTGCCTCTATGGGCAGCATCCTCCATTTTTTTATGAACCTGAACACCTCGCTCCCGGACTTTGTCGGAGCGCATGGCTGGCTGGTCTATCCGCTCCTGTTTTTGATCATCTTTTGTGAGACGGGGCTGGTCGTCACGCCATTTTTGCCGGGGGACTCGATCATCTTTGCCGCCGCCGCGCTCTGTCCCCGCGGAAAACTGGACATTTTTTTGCTGTTCTTTGTCCTGGTCATCGCCGCGATTCTCGGCAACACGACCAACTATTTCATCGGCCGGGCTCTGGCGAACCTGCTGAAAAACAAAGACAAACTGCGATTTATCAAGCGGCAGTACATCACGGATACGCAGCGTTTTTTTGACAAATACGGCAAAAAGACGATTGTGATCACACGCTTTATCCCCTTTGTCCGCACCTTTGCGCCCTTTGTCGCCGGGGCCGGACGCATGAAATTCCCGGACTTCTCGGTCTATAATTGCGCGGGCGGGATCCTGTGGGTGGCATTATTTTCGGCGCTCGGCTACCTGTTTGGCAACATCCCCATCGTCCAGGAGTATTATGACCTCGTCATCATCGGCATCGTGTGCATCTCGGTGCTGCCAATTGTGATCACAAAGGCGGTCTCCGTCATCAGGCGCCGCCGCGCGGCAAAGAAAAAAGCAGAGTAAACACATTTTTCTTGTACTCGATCAGTCCCTCCCGCTTCATTTTCATGAGCGCGTGGGACAGGGCGCTGCGCTCCACACAGAGATATTCCGCGAGTTCCTCCCGGTTAAACGGGACGGTGACCGTCCGCCCCTGCCCGGACGCGAGGGCCCCCAGATAGAGCAGGACTTTATCGCGGATGGATTTTGCGGCCAGCAGTTCCATTCTGTCCTGCAGCTGCAGATTTTTGACCGCGACCAGGTTGAGCATGTTTTCCACCAGCTTTTGGTGATAGGAGCAGGCGCTGGGGCAAGTGTGGAGGATGCGGTCAAAGCGGAGGAGCAGAACCTTTGCGCTCTCGCTCGCCAGCACCGTGACGGGGCTCTCCGCGACGCCCGCGCAGCACAGCGCCTCCGCGAAGAGTTCGCCCGGCGCGGCGGCGGCGATCAGCGCGCGGCTGCCGTTGCAGTCCTCCCGGACGATGTGCAGCAGGCCCGCAAGCACCACGCCGATATGCGCGGGTTTTTCGCCCGC
>WQUU01000102.1 GCA_009781925.1 Bacillota bacterium
GAACCGGAGGCCCGGGCGCAATTTATTGCGCTGCTGAAATCCCATGAGACGACCGCCGACGCCCTCATCTACGTTCTCAGCGAGCGAGAACAGCTCTCCCTGCTGCCGGGACACGCCACACGGGTACTCGTAACCGCTGACCTCGACACGATCAAGGCGCGGTTCGTGAAGCGGATGAAGGGCAATCTCTCCGCCCCCATCGCCGCGATGCTGGAGAAGAGGCACGGTATGTTTGACAACGAGCCGTGCGATCTGCGCGCGGACAGCACAAAACACAGCGTCTCGGACATCTGCGACAGAATTCTGCAATGCTAAGGTGATCGGGATGAAGCTGTTCCGGCGTCTGAGCGGGCAGGCGATCACGCGAATCGTGGGTCTGTTACTGCTCGTGAGCGGGGCGGTACTGGTGGCGGAGAATTTGGTACTATAATAAACGGTGTATAAAGAAATAAAATTCCCGAATCAATTCCATGGTCATCTTTTCTTTGTCTGTGAAACCGCTTCGAATAAATTTTTTATAATAGGTGTGGTGATGAAAACGATGGTTTACGAGAGAATACGTAACCTTAGAGAGGACAAAGATTGGACACAAAAGCATGTGTCAGACTTGCTGTTTATAAACAGGCGAACCTATGGCGCGTACGAAAATGGGGTAAATGCCATGTCGCCGGAGATACTGATCAGACTATCACAAATTTATCACACAAGCGTAGATTATATTTTAGGGCAGACAGATAATCCAAATCCATATGAACGCGCCCGCAAAAAATAAATCACCGATGCGCAAAGATGAGCGCTCCCGACACAACAAAAACAACCGCTCTGGTTCAAAAACCAAACGGTTGTTTTTGCTCTTTTATAAAAATATCTTTTTTTACGCCTTTCCGTCGCAGCCCAGCACGTTCACGAGCTTGTCCTTGACGAGCTCCTTGATGTTGTCCCGCCCCGGGGCCAGATACTGCCGCGGGTCGAAGTGCTCCGGGTGCTCGGTGAAGTGCTGGCGGATGCCGGCGGTCATGGCCAGGCGCAGGTCGGAGTCGATGTTGATCTTACACACCGCCATGCGTGCGGCCTGCCTGAGCATGTCCTCCGGAATGCCGATGGCGTCCGGCATGTGGCCGCCGTTTGCGTTGATGATGTCCACGTACTTCGGGATGACGGAGGAGGCCCCGTGCAGCACGATGGGGAAACCGGGCAGGCGCTTTTCCACTTCCGCCAGAATGTCAAAGCGGAGCTGGGGCTTCTGGCCCGGTTTAAACTTGAACGCGCCGTGGCTGGTGCCGATGGCGATGGCCAGGGAGTCCACGCCGGTCTTGGTCACGAACTCCTCCACCTCTTCGGGCCTTGTATAGCTGCTGTCCTCGGCGGAGACGTTGATATTGTCCTCGATGCCGGCCAGACGGCCCAGTTCGCCCTCCACGACGACGCCCATGCCGTGGGCGTACTCCACGACCTGCTTGGTCAGCGTGATGTTCTCCTCAAAGCTGTGTTTGCTCCCGTCGATCATGACGGAGGTGAAGCCGCCGTCGATGCAGGACTTGCAGACCTCAAAGCTCTCGCCGTGATCCAGATGCACGCAGATGGGCAGGCCGGTGTCCTCGATGGCGGCCTCAATGAGCTTCATGAGGTAGACGTGCTTGGCATATTTGCGCGCGCCGGCGGAGACCTGGAGGATCAGGGGGGCGTGAACCTCGGCGGCGGCCTCGGTGATACCCTGAATGATCTCCATATTGTTCACGTTGAATGCGCCGATGGCGTAGCCGCCCGCGTAGGCGTTTTTGAACATTTCAGTGGAAGTTACGATTCCCATTGACAAGTCAGCTCCTTTTATATTATGATGATACGGGTAAATGTACCAAACATCCGCAACAAATGGTATTTTACCACAGATATTGCTGGAATGGAAGCGGTTTTTTTACACTCACATTTTTTTCGGAGGTATTTCATTATGAACAACACACTCAAAGGCGCGTGCATCATCGGACAGTCCGGCGGGCCCACCGCCGTCATCAACGCCAGCGCCTACGGGGTCATTAAGACCGCACTGGATTCCAAGGACATCACCCGGGTGCTGGGCGCGGCCAACGGCATCCGCGGCGTCCTTGCGGACAGGCTCTACGACATGGGGCAGGAGGATCCCTATGAGCTCAGCCTCCTCATGAACACCCCCTCCTCGGAGCTTGGCAGCGTGCGCCACAAGATGGCGGATCCGGATGTGGACGACAGCGAGTACGCCCGCATTCTGGAGATTTTTCAGAAGTACAACGTGCGCTATTTCTTCTATAACGGCGGCAATGATTCCATGGACACCTGCGAAAAGGTCAGCCGCTATATGGCCCGCGCGGGCTGGGAGTGCCGCATCATGGGTGTGCCGAAGACCATCGACAACGACCTGGCCCTCACCGACCACTGCCCCGGTTTCGGCAGCGCGGCGAAGTACATCGCCACCACCTGCATGGAGGTCAGCAAGGACGCAAGGGTCTATGATACCGGCATGATTACGGTTCTGGAGCTCATGGGACGCCATGCGGGCTGGCTGACCGGAGCCGCCGCGCTCGCGACGGCATTTGGCGCCGGGCCGGATCTCATCTATCTGCCGGAGACGGTCTTTGATATGGACAGGTTCCTGGAGGATGTCACCGCCATTTACGACAAAACCAAGAAATGTCTGATCGCCGTGTCCGAGGGCATCCACTACGCGGACGGCGCCTTTGTGGCGGAGGCGGAGACCTCGGCAAACGACGGCTTCGGCCATGCGCAGCTCGGTGGTCTCGCGGCTCAGCTGGCGGCGGTCATCAAAGAGCGCACGGGGGCAAAGGTGCGCGGTATCGAATTGAGTCTGCTCCAGCGTTGCGCCGCGCATCTGGCCTCCGAAGCGGATGTGAAAGAGGCGTATCTGGCCGGCGAGATGGCGGTCAAGTCGGCGCTGGCCGGCGAGACCGGCAAGATGGTGGCCTTCGAGTGTGAGCGCGGCGAGCCGCCGAAGAGCAATTACCAGCGGAAGATCGGGCCCCTGACCGTCAGCCTCGAGATTCAAAAAGGCGAGGCCTATAAGTGCAAGACCAAACTCATCCCCCTGGACGCCGTGGCGAATCTGGAGAAGAAGGTGCCGCTGGAGGGGATCAACGCCGAGCATAACGGCGTCACCCAAGAGTTCATCGACTACGTCCTCCCACTCGTCCAAGGCGAACCCGAGCGCCCAACGGAGAACTCCCTGCCCCGCTACGCCAGACTGAAAAAAGTTCTGACAACGGAGATGGACGGGGGCGCGAAATAGGAAAATCTAAACGAAAAGTTACAGGGGCGGAAGAGAAAACTCTTCTGCCCCAGATTGTCAATAGACCCAGAAATGCGGGCCGCCGAAGGCGGCGGCCCCTACAGGAGTATGGCCATATCAAGGGTTGTAGGGAACGCCCCCTTGGGCGTCCCGCCAAGGAAAGCCCCTTATTTGATCTCCTGCTCCAGACTGTTAAAAGCATCTGTGTCAAAGAACTGCGCCAGCGTGATTTCAAAGCCATCGCAGAGCTTTTTTATGGTCAGTACTTCGGGACTTTTGGTCTCTCCGTTTAAAACACTCTTGATCGTAGATTGGGATACACCGGCGATGTAGCTCAGCCCGTTCGGTGTTATTTTGCGTTCTCTACATAATTCTCGGATTCTCTCTACGATGAGAATAACTGTGTCAGACAAGGTAAGCCCTCCTAATAGTGTTATGTCACTATCAGGATAAGTATTTTCAAAATTATTAGTTAGTGGTATAGCACTAATCAGAACAATGTGTTATAATTAGCGTTATAACACTAATAGGAGGAACAAGGCTATGGACTACCATGCGGTATACCTAAAAATGTTCAACGCGAGCGAGGATACGATCAGGGTGTTGGAAAACACAATCAAGTCACTTGCGTTGCTCAGGGAAAAGATCATTACAATACAGCGAGAGGCCGAGGACATGATTATTAATTCGGATGATGAGTTGGAACAAACCGAGTGAGCTTTAAGAAATTTTCCATCAAAGGGAAATGTCAACAGCTTAAGGTCAAAGGCTTGATAAGGCGTTGAAGAACTCCTTCCGTCAGAGGACGGCGCAAGGGCGCCGCTCTTGCGCTGGCTGAAGGAGTCATCCAAACCTCCTGACCTTCTGCAAATCGATTCGACGGATTTAGACAACATCGGCCCTTTTGACCGTGGTATAATGCAATTAAGACATATAAGATATAAGTTTGCACCATAGAAAAGAAGGGATGATGTTTTGGACTACCACGATCTATACATAAAAATGTTCGGCGCGACGGCGGACGCGGTCGAGGCGCTGGATACCACAATTGACGCGCTTGTGGCGCTCAGAAAGAAACTCATCTTGGCGCAGCGGGAGACGGAAAACGCCGTCATCTCTGTGGAGGAGGATCCGGAGCAAACTGAGTGAGTATGCGTATGAAAAGGCGTCTTGTTGCCAAATTCAAAAGGGGTTGCAAAACGCAAGAACGGGGCGTCCGGGAGGCCGTCCCCTACAGTATGCGGCGTATTATTTGAAATACAGCCATACTTTGTAGGGGTCGGCGTCCTCGACGACCCGTTCTTGCAACAACCGCTTTTGCGGCTCACCCCCAATACGGCGTGGAGACCTTGGAGAAAGCCAGGATGAGGAAGAGTACGACAATCACCGTCACAAAGCCGCCCTTGATGATGTCAATGATGCCGAGTACCAGCCCCGCCGTGGCCTTACCGCCAACGTAGCCGAGCTTTTGGGCTTTGCGGCTCTGTATGATGGCGATGATTCCCAAAACAACGCCTGCGATAAAAAATCCGACAATTCCGCAGACCATGGATGTGGTGGCCGCGCTCTCAGCCGCTTGGTTCTGCGGGCTCATGTAGTTATATGGCGCCTGCGGATCAGGGTTCTGCCGGTCTATAGGGGCGGATTCCGCGACCTGCGTCCCGCAAACCGGACAAAACAGCGTGTCTTCCGCGACTTGCGTCCCGCAATTTTGACAATACATCTGGACTCCTCCTTCACCAAACTTGTATCAGATACCAGGAACCGCCGATCTGCGCCAGGTCGAAGTTTACGGGATAGTCGCCGCCGTAGTCATCAAATGTGACGGTGCAAGAGAAGTCCACAAAGCTGGAGACGGCCCCGCTTCTGATGCCGTATTCGCTGAAATTGTAGTCGCTGATCTGATAGGCGCTCTGGCCCGAGACAGCCCAGAAGCTGACAGAGCCGCCGTAGCCGTCATAATAGGAGTCGATGTGATAGACGACATCGTCGTTGGTATAACCCCGGCTGTGAAAGTAATCCAGAGCGGGTTTGGGCAGCATTCCGGCGATGGCGTCCTCGTCTCCCGCCTCGAAAGACTTATAATAAGCCCCGATCAGGGCATTCGGCGTGCTGTAACCCTGACCCATGGCGCTGGCATTCTGGTGGTGAATATAACTGTAGGTGAACAGGGCCGCCGCGACCAGTACCAGGAAGGCCAGCAGGGAGAGGAGCACGATAAGCCATGTGCGGCTCGTTCTCTTGCCGTGATAACCTGGCTGGGAGACGGGATGGTTATAAGGGTTTTGAACCCGGGCGCGGGGCGCATAAGCCGGAGCATTGACCTGCGCAGTGGCTGCGCTTCCCGGCATGGCGGGAGCGCGCACGCGTACGCTGGCTGGGGCGTACCAGCTGAAGGGTTCCGCCGCCGCTGTCTCGTTTACGGCCGCAGGCGCGGGCACAGACAGGGGAGGGAGTTCCGGTAGCGGCAGAGCAGTCTCCGCTTTGAGGCCGGGTTCAACCGCCGGAGGCTCAGCCGCCGGCGGTATGACTGCCGTCGGCGCGGCGCCCGGGATCAGCTGCCTTCCGCACTTGGGGCAAAATCGCATATTTTGCGAGATGGGATTCCCGCAACCGGAACAAAACATAACTTTTTTCCTCCTTGTTGTCCGATATCGCGTTTATGGGGGCGGGGTTCCGTCCCCGCCCGCGGT
>WQUU01000103.1 GCA_009781925.1 Bacillota bacterium
CCCATTCTACCAGATGTTGTATCGTTTGTCTCTTCTTTCTTCAAAACTAGCCTATATCTACCTTCTTAACTCGTGATTCGCATGAACAATGAACAGTTAACAACCAAGGGCGCTATTCGTTGTTCATTGTTAACTGTTCACTGTTAATTGCCTTAATATCGCGCTGTCGTCCAAATCCACCCGGGCGGCGCTGAGATTGGCGGCGACACGTACCGTCCCGCCGTCCAATTCGTATGTGAGCAGACCGAGCTCGGCAAAGACGGTGAGGCAGATGGCGTCTGTCACCGCAAGCTGCGCACAGGGGATTTCCCGGCTGCCGTCTAAAGCGGTCAGGGAGCGCCAGAGCCGCGTAAAATCCCGGCGCGCGGGTTTGTAGGGGGCAAGCGCCGCGGGCGGGAGCGCCGCGCCGTTTAAAATCGCGCGGCAGAGGGCGGAATAATCCGCCGCCCGGACATCCGTGACCAGGAGCTGGACGCTCCGTTTGGCGCGATACTCGTTGACCTGGGGGAAAAAGGCGACGTCCACGCGCTCCCCGGCGCGGAGACCGAGCTCTTTTTCCGTACAGGAGAAATATACACAGTCTATGCTCTGCCCAAACTTTGAGATCAGGAGGCGCAGGTGCTTTTCCCCGCCGATGGGGACGACATCCTCCAAAAGGGCGTCTGTCAGGCAGAAGAGGGGCTTCGGATTGCCGTAGCCGCAGGGCTCCATCTGCTGCAGGGCTTCCACATGGGGCAGGAGCAACGGCTCCGGGCCGTCCAGCAGCAGGTCAATATTCAGGGTCTGGGCCGCGTCGGCCGGGTTTTCAAGAAAATAGCGCAGGAGGGCGGCGCGGAAGGCCTCCAGATTTTCGCGGCGGATCGTGAGCCCCGCCGCCAGGGGGTGGCCGCCGAAGCCCTCCAAAAGCGCGGCGCAGTGCAGCAGCGCGTCGAACATGGAGAAATTTCCAAAACTCCGGCAGGAGCCCTTGCCCTGCTCCCCCTCCAGACAGATCATGACCACGGGCAGGCGGTATGTCTCCGCCAGATGGGAGGCGACGATACCGATCACACCCTGGTGCCAGCGCTCCGAGGCGAGGACGATGGGGCCCTCCGGGGTCTCGGGGAGCATATCCCGGGCCTGCTCCATGATGTCGGTCTCCAGCTTCTGGCGGCTGCGGTTCAGCTCACAGAGCTGCGCGGCGAGGTTGGCGGCGGCAACCGGGTGCTTCTCCAGGAGCAGTTCCACCGCCAATTCGGAGCGACCCAGGCGGCCCGCGGCGTTGATGCGCGGAGCCAGGGAGTAGCTGATCGAGGCGGCGCTCAACTTATCCGGCGCAATACCGGCCTCCTTGAGCAGGGCATGGAGGCCGGGTCTGGGCTCCTCCCGGAGTTTCTTGAGCCCGGCCCGGATGATCACGCGGTTCTCGCCCAGCAGCGGCATGACATCCGCCACGGTGCCCACGGCGGCCAGGTCGCAGTAGCGCGCAAGGCAGGCCTCCGTATCCCCCTCCAGGGCGCAGATGAGCATAAAGACCACGCCCACACCCGCCAGTTCCTTACCGGCTCCGGCGCTGTCGCGCCGGGGATCCACAACAGCCAGCGCCTCCGGCAGGCTCTCCCGGCACTCATGGTGGTCGGTGATGACCAAATCCAGCGGAAGCTTTTGGGCAAAGGCGGCCTCCTCGCAGGCGGTCACGCCGCAATCCACGGTGATGAGAAGCGTGACCCCCCGCTCAAAGAGGGCCTGGATCGCGGCGGTGTTGAGGCCGTAGCCCTCCTCCAGGCGGTCGGGGATGTAGAGCTCACACTTGAGCCCCTTTTCGCGCAGATAGCCGCCCAGAAGGCAAGTGGAGGTGATGCCGTCCACGTCGTAGTCCCCGTAGACGGCCACGTGCTCCCGGTTCTCGATGGCGCGGTGGATACGCAAAACGGCTTTGTCCATATCCCGGAGGGCAAAGGGGTCAAAGAGATTCTCCCCCGCCCCCGTGAGGAAGCGCTCCGCGGCCTTGGGCTCTGTAAACCCCCGCGCGGCCAGTACCGCCGCCAGCAGCGGGGTATAGCCGACGTTTAGCAGGGCTTCCGCTGTCTCCGAGCGCCGGGCGTAGGGGATGTTCCAGATGGGATATTTCACAGGGCGATCGCCTTCATGGCCTTATATGTCATATAGCAGTCGAACTTTGCCACGACCTCATAGGGGGAGTGCATGGCCAGGACGGGCACGCCGGCGTCTACGGTCTCGATGTTGCGGCAGGCGAGCTCCGTGGCCACCGTGCCGCCGCCGCCCTGATCCACCTTGCCCAGCTCCCCGCTCTGCCAGACCACGCCGTGCGCGGCGAAGACTTTTCGCAGATAGCCCAGGGTCTCGGCGTTGGCGTCGTTGGCCCCGCCCTTGCCCCGGGAGCCGGTGTATTTCACCACGCTGACGCCGTAGTTGAGACGCGCGTTGTTCCGCTTCTCGCTGACCTCCGGAAAATTGGGGTCGAAGGCGTTGCAGACGTCCGAACTGAAGCAGAAGCTCTTTTCAAAGCAGTGGCGCAACTCCACGTTCTGTGTCCGGCAGAGATCGGCCATGAAGTTTTCAAAAAACTCCGAGCCCATGCCGGAGGAGCCATAGGAGCCGATCTCCTCCTTGTCGGCCAAGACGCAGACGGCCGTGCGGCCGGGGTGCGGCGTGTCCAAAAGGGCCTTTAAGGCCGCGTAGGAGCAGACCCGGTCGTCGTGGCCGTAACCGCCGAGGAGACTTCTGTCCAGGCCGATATCCCGGGTGGGCAGGGAGGGCACGACCTCTAGCTCCGCAGAGAGGAAGTCCTCCTCCGTGACGCCGTACTTCTCATTCAAAATGGAGAGCACACGGAGTTTCACCCGGTCGGCGCCCTCCTCCTGATCGGGGATGCTGCCGATGAGCAGATTCAAATTTTCGCCGGTGATGGCCTCGCCGAGGGTCTTTTTGTTCTGGTCGGCGGCCAGATGGGGCAGCAGATCGGTGATGACAAAGGCGGGATCATTTTCGTCCGCGCCGATGCAGACGTCCAGAGTCTCTCCGCCCCTGAGCGCCACGGCGCCGTGCAATTCGAGGGGGATGGCCGCCCACTGGTATTTGCGGATGCCGCCGTAGTAGTGGGTCTTGAAATAGGCGAGCTCGCTGTCCTCATAGAGGGGGTTGGGCTTTAGATCCAGGCGGGGCGCGTCAATGTGCGCGGCGGTGATGACCGCGCCTTCCGCAAGAGATTTTTCGCCGATGACGGCCAAGCTCAGGGTCTTGCCCCGGTTGTTCTGGTAGATGCGCAGGCCCGGGCGGAGCGCCATGCCCCGGACATAGGGAACAAAACCCTCCGCCTCCGCCAGGGCGACGGCGGCCTTGACCGCTTCCCGCTCCGTGCGCGCGGCGTCCAGAAAGCGCTTGTAACCCTCGCAGTAGGCGTCACAATCGGCGCGCTCCGCGTCGGAGATCAAGTCGTAGCCGTGTTTTTGGCTGTAGAACAGCCGCTCCCGGCGTGCGGATTTTTCTTCAGACATAATGAACCTCCCGGTTTTTTATTGTAGGGAACGGATTGATCCGTTCCGATGGAGGAATGGACGTTGATCGCGGAACGCATCCATGCGTTCCCTACGGGTGCAGGATTTTGCGAAACAGCGTCTCACATTTCTTCACGAACGCCTCTAAATCGCCGTTGTTCTCTAAAATGTAGCCGCAGTGCTCCCGGTAAAAATCGTCGCTCTGCTGGGCGTGGGCGCGCAGTTTGGCGTAGCTCTCGGAAATACCCTCCCGGGCCGCGACACGGCGGACGCGCTCCGCCTCCGGCGCGAGGACGCCGATAACGGCGTCGCAGCGTTTATCGAGGCCGCTCTCGATGAGGGCAACGGCGTCAATGGCGGCGGCTGTTCCGCCGGATACAGCCCAGTCCTCCAGCAGGCGCCGGATCTCGATTTCCACGTATTTGTGGGTGACCGCGTTGAGTTTTAAGAGGGCGCCGGGGTCGGAGAAGACCATGCCGCCCAGGGCTTTGCGATCCAATGAACCGTTTATAAAAGCGCCGGGGAAGTTTTTACGCAATTCCGCTTGCAACGCGGCGTCCGTCTCCAGCAGACTGTGATAGATCGCGTCCGCGTCGATGGCGAGAGCGCCCATGCCCTTTAACACCGCAAGCGCCGTCGTTTTCCCGGTACCGGTGCCGCCGGTGAGCCCGATTACGGTCAGCGCCTCTGCCAGCGTTCGGCGAATCTCCGCCTCGGCCAAGGCCCCCTGCCGCAACACCTTATACGGCGCCACGCTCAAATCCAAAATCGTGGAGGCTTCGCCGATTTCGCAGGGCCCGCCGTCCAGCACGGCGTCGATCTGCCCGTCAAAGTAGGACAACACCTGGTCGGCGGTCATCGGCGCGGGCAAGCCCGACGGATTCGCCGAGGGGGCCGCCAGGGGCAATTGCGCCGCCTCCAGCAGCTTAAGAGTCAGCGGATGCTTGGGGCAGCGCAGGCCCAGTGTGCCGCCGCCGGCGCGCACGATGTTCGGGATGCCCGGCTTGGCTTTAAAAATCAGCGTCAGCGGGCCGGGCCAGAAGGCGGTTGCCAGGGAGTAAGCCGCGCGGGGCACATCGAAACAGTACGCGTCAATCGCGTGCATATCCGAAACCATGACGGATAGGGCTTTGACTTCCGGCCTGCCCTTGACCTCATAAATCCGCAGAACCGCCTCTTCATCGAGGGCGTTGGCCGCCAGGCCGTAGACCGTCTCCGTCGGCACGGCGACGAGACCGCCGCGCTTTAAAATTTCCGCCGCCGCAATGGGGTCGGTCAGTCGTAGGGTTTTCATGTTAATCCTCAAAAATGTGGTAGGGGCGATTATCAATCGCCCGCGGGCGGCTGATAGCCGCCCCTACCCCACCGCCTTCAATTTTTCGGCCTGGTCGGCGGTGATGAGGGCGTCGATGAGCTCGTCCAGGGCCCCGTCCATGATCTGCTCGATCTTATAGAGGGTCAGGCCGATGCGGTGATCCGTGACCCGGCCCTGGGGAAAGTTATAGGTGCGGATGCGCTCGGAGCGGTCGCCGGTGCCCACCTGGTTCCTGCGCTCGGCGGCCTGGGACTCCGTCTGCCTGCGGCGCTCCTCCTCATAGAGGCGGGAGGCCAGAATTTTCATGGCCCGGTCGCGGTTTTTATACTGGCTGCGCTCGTCCTGGCATTCCACCACCGTGCCCGTGGGCAGATGGGTGATGCGGATGGCGCTCTCGGTCTTGTTCACATGCTGCCCCCCCGCGCCGGAGCTGCGGAATGTGTCGATCTGCAAGTCCGCGGGGTTTAATTGGAACTCCACCTCGTCCATCTCCGGCAAAACCGCCACCGTCACCGTGCTGGTGTGGATGCGGCCCGACGCCTCCGTCTCCGGCACGCGCTGCACCCGGTGGACGCCGCTCTCGAACTTCAAGCGCGAGTAGGCCCCGTCCCCCTCGATGAGGAAACTCACCTCTTTGATTCCGCCGATCTCCGTCTCGTTGAGGTTCGCGATTTCACTCTTCCAGCGCCGGTTCTCCGCGTACATGGTGTACATGCGGTAGAGGCTGTGGGCAAACAGGGCCGCCTCCTCCCCGCCCGCGCCGCCGCGAATCTCCACAATGACGCTGCGCTCGTCATTGGGGTCTCTGGGCAGGAGCAAAAGTTTCAGCTGCCGCTCCAGATTTTCCATCTGTCCGCGGGCGGCGTCAAACTCCTCTTGGGCGATCTCGCGCATCTCCGGATCGGAGAGGAGCAAGCGGGCCTGCTCCATCTCGGTTTCGGTCTTCACATAGCGGCGGTAGCACTCCACCACGGGGCCGAGCTCCTTCTGCTCTTTGGCCAGCTTGGCATAAG
The DNA here is from genome assembly GCA_009781925.1 of Bacillota bacterium. GTDB lineage: Bacteria > Bacillota > Clostridia > Oscillospirales > Oscillospiraceae > WQUU01. The sequence goes on from WQUU01000103.1 coordinate 5,826, forward strand.
CCACGGGGTCGGTGTAAACCTCCGGTGAACCCAAACGGCGCTCCAGGTCGGCATAGCGCTCTTCGACTTGTTTTAGCTTGTCCAGCATGAGAAAATCCTCGCAGTGAGAGAGAAAATTAGAATTGA
>WQUU01000104.1 GCA_009781925.1 Bacillota bacterium
ATGCGCCGCAGCTTTTGCGCGAAACGCGGCAGTCCGCGTGGAAATTTCCGGCGGTTGACGGTGTAGTCGCCCAAACCGGCGCGGTCGCTGTCCCGGCCCTGAAACCAGCCGTCATCCAGAACAAAAGTTTCAACCCCCAGCGCCTTTGCGAGCCGCGCCAATTTGAGCAGTTTGCGCTGGGTGAACTGAAAAAAACAGGGTTCCCACGAGTTATAGAGCACCGGGCGCTCTCTGCCGCGCCAGGCCTCCGGGACGATGTGGCCGTTCACAAACGCGTGAAAATTGCGGCTCAGGCCGCCCCATCCATCGCCGCTGAAGGTCATCACGGCCTCGGGGGTCTCGAAGGATTCGTCCTGCCGCAGCGTCCACTCAAAACAGTGGGGGCTGATTCCCAGCCCGACCCGAACCAGATCCTGGCTGCTCAGTTCCGCGAAACCGAAATGATTGCCGCTGTAAATGAAGTTGAAGCCGTAGACCCTGCCGTGCTCCTCCCCCGCGCCCTCCTCAGACAGCAAAAAGCCGGGATTGTGCTTATTGGAACTGGCTCCGGTGCGGCTCCCGCTCGAGAAGACGCCGTATTGGAGTTTCCGGTCATGCCGGTTCGCCTCCTTGGCCCAGTCGCCGTCGAAGGTGGTCAGGCGGAAACCCGTATTTGGCATGTCCAGACTCATGCTCAGCAATCGGCGGATGACCAGCGGCGCTGCCTCCCGGTTGCTCAGAACCACCCGCCGCGCAATGACGTTTTCGGCTTCGTAGACCGTATAGATCAGTTTGAGCCCCACATCCAAAGCCTTGTCGCGCAGCTCCACGGTCAGCGACGGGGGATCTTCGCTGACGCTGTGGCTCTCATACACGAAGTCGGTGACGAACCCCCCGTCCGGCATTTTGACTTCGGCGGGGGAGAGCCGAAAATCCCCCTTGCCGATCCCTGACCACTCCAGGCACATCGTGTCGAGGCAGTACAGCGGATCATCCCGGTCGTAGGCGATCGTCCCGCCGATCTGCGCCGTGCGCTTGACCGCCAGCGCGCCGATGTTTGGGGCGAGGAGTTTTGGGCCATAATAGACGTGTTCCAGATGGCCCTGTTTCGTCAGCCGGAACAGATAGCCGGTATCCGCCGTCTCCAGGCGGAAGACGCCGTTTTCTGCGATTATCATCAATAAAAACCTCCATCTGTCATTCTGAGCGCAGCGAAGAATCTAAAAGGCCCCTCGCTGCGCAGGGTGACAAGGATAAACTCATCGATGGTACTCCTGCGGCGCGACGTATTCCGCAAACATCCCGTCGGTCACGCCCTGATGCGCGATCATGGCGGCGTAAAACTCCCCGCTGCGCTTGACTGTCCGCCGTTGCGTCTCGTAGTCCACCCGCACAATGCCAAAGCGCGCGCTCTCGCCCTCGCACCACTCAAAGTTGTCGGTGAAGCACCAGTGGCAATAGCGCGCAACAGGCAGGCCCGACTCGGCCAAAGCCTTCAGATGCTCATAAATGTACCGGCAGCGGAAGCTGTCCTCGTTGTCGCAGGTGCCGTTCTCGGTGATATAGATCGGGCGCGGAAGGAGCGCATAGAGCTCTTTCGCGCACTGCGCGATGCCGGCGGGATAGATCTCCCAGCCCAGGTCATTTTTCGGCGCGTTGTCAAACACGCCGTCTCCAAAGCCGGACACCGCGGAGCGGGCGTAATAGTTGAGTCCCAAAAAGTCGGCATATTCTCCGGGTTTTGTGCCGCCGTAGCGCCTGAGCGGGAAACCGAACTTTCCCAGCAGAAAAGCCCTGGCCACCGCGCCCTGAAACATCCGCGCCACCAGGGGGGTATAGAGGCGGTGCCAGAGATTTTTCGGAGACTTCGGCGCAAAGACCCTCCCGTGGTGGGCAAAGCCGACTTTGGTGCCGTCAAAACCCGCCTCCCGCCGCAGTTTGTGGATGAGCGCATAGGCCTTGATGTGACAGGCGGCCATGACCGACATCACCCGAAGGGCCCTGGGGATCGCGTGTTCCCCCGGCGGGAAGCTGCCGTCCATATAGCCCGAGACGGCGAAGACGTTGGGTTCGTTGATGGTGATATACTCGCTCACCAGGTCACCGAAGCGCTTGACGGCAAATTCCACAAATGTCAAAAAGACCGGAATATTTGCCGGCTCGGCAAAACCGCCCAGAGCCTCGAACCACAGGGGATTCGTAAAATGGTGTATGGTCAGCAGAGGCGCGATGCCCTTGCTCCGCATATAAATCAGTAATTCCCGGTACCGCGCGGCCGCTGTCTCGTCGTAGTTCCCCTGTAGAGGTTCCAGCCGCGCCCACTCCACGCTCAGCCGGTAGACGCGGATGCCGAGCTCGGCCATCAGGTCGATGTCTTCCCGGAAGCGCTTCCAGTGGTCGTCTGCCCGCGCGGGGCTTGCCCCGTCTTTGATGTGCCCTTTTTGCGCCCAGTCGCTCCAAGTGTGCGCGACATTGCCGCCCTCGATCTGGGTGGCGGCGGATGCCACGCCGAGCTGGATATCGAGTTTTAGCAATTCCATCCCCCCTTATTGGCTCATTTTAACACAAAATACGGCGTTGCGCAAGAAAAATATAGATAGAATGACAATAATAAAGCTAATCAAAAAAATATTGGAAAAATTTTAAAAAAACACTTGCAATTGTAAAATAATGGTGTATAATGTCAAATATAACCAGGAAATAGAAACCTATTAAGGAATATATTTCCAGTTACTTTCTTCTTTTATTCGAGTATCTCATGGGGACCGGCTCTGTACGACCAGGCTTGCCCTGGAATCCAACCGTCACCCGGCCCCGCATGTTCGTACTATTTTTACTCTCCTTATTTGCCCCGCGGACACAACCTGTTCGCGGGGACTTTTTATTTGCGACCAAAATTTTGGAAAGAATATGCCCAGAGTGGGCTTGCTTATCCCGCCGCAGTTTGTTACAATATGCGGGAGCCCCGAGAAGGGCCCGCGCGCCAAAATAATTCTTTAACGCAAGGGAGAAAGGATATGTCTTTTATTATCGCCGTCTATGTCGGAGAGGGCATGGTGCTCGCCAGCGACAGCCGGACAACCTATAGCAACACGCAGACTGTCAACGGTCAGACAATTCAGACAATCGGCATCCACACGACGAACACCACGGATAAGAGCTTTCTGTGCCACAACGGCTGCGGTCTTGCCACCTGCGGGGAGGCCACCCTCGGCGGCCTGCCGATTACGGGCAAGATACAGTCGTTTATCCGGGAGAAGATCCGCCCCGAGACGGGCGTCATGGAGATGCCGGCGATCCTGCTGGACTACTTTCAGCAGTTTCCCAATCTCCCGAACGCGAGCTTTATCATCGCCGGCTACCACAAAGAGGGGGAGAAGTCCCTCCAGAAAATTTTCAAGGTGGGGTTAAAGGACAAGTCGGTGGAGCAGATCGACACCCAGTACCAGGGCGCGACCTGGAACGGGGAGACGATCACGCTGACAAAACTGCTGCAGCCCGTCGCCGTCAAGCGGCCGGACGGGACATATCAGGATCTGCCGATCTATAATATCCTGTGGAACTATTTCACCCTGCAGGACGCCATCGACTTTGCCAAATTCGCGGTGGAGACGACCATCCACACCATGCGCTTCCAAAACGTCGTCGAGACCGTGGGCGAGCCGATCGATGTGATGGTGATCCAGCCGGAAAAGACCTATTGGGTGAGCAAAAAAGAGATTTCGTAGGGCGCGGCCGGGGATGGAACCCCGGCCCTACACCCCGTTCCCTGTCCCTCTTAACAAAATCTTAATGCCCGGGGTAAAATTGATACACCGGCTTTATATCGCATCTGCTATCATATCCCCCTGAGGAGTTGAGGTTCATTTGGGTATTCTATTGGCTGTGGTCGGCGCAATCGGGCTAGCCCTTCTCGTCTATCTCTTTTATATTTTGTTCCGAGGTGACAGGCAATGACGATGACTGTTCTGCAGGATCTCTTTTTTATCGCGGTGCTGGTCGCCCTGTCGATCCCCCTCGGTCTGTACATTTATCAGGTGATGGACGGGCAAAAAGTGTTTTTGTCCCGGATTTTCGCGCCTGTGGAGCGGGGCGTCTACAAAGTCTGCGGCATCAAAGCGGACGAGGAGATGCGCCCCAAAAAATACGCGCTGTCGGTACTGGCCTTTAGCTTGGCCGGCTTTGTGTTTTTATTTTTACTCCAACTGCTGCAGGGTGTATTGCCCGGGAACCCGGCGGGTCTCCCGGGCCTCTCCTGGCATCTGGCCTTCAACACGGCGGCGAGCTTTGTGTCCAACACCAACTGGCAGGCCTACGCCGGTGAGAGTACCATGAGCTATTTGACCCAGGCTCTGGGGCTGACGGTGCAGAACTTCGTCTCCGCCGCCACGGGGATCGCGGTGCTGTTTGTCCTGATCCGGGGCTTTGTCGCAAAGCAAAAGGAGACCCTCGGCAACTTCTGGGTGGACTTGACCCGTGTAACGCTGTATGTCCTGATCCCCATGGCCGTGATCGTGGCGGTGATTTTAATCTCGCAGGGCGTGGTGCAGACGCTTTCGCACTCCTCGTCCATCCCCCTAGGCCCGGCGGCGAGCCAGGTCGCCATCAAGCAGCTCGGCACCAACGGCGGCGGCTTTTTCGGCGCGAATTCGGCCTTCCCGCTGGAGAACCCCACGTCTTTCTCCAACTTCATCGAGACCCTGAGCCTGCTCATCATCCCGGCGGCCCTCTGCGTGACTTTCGGCAAGGCGGTCAAGGACAACAAGCAGGGCCGCTCCATTTTCACGGTGATGCTCATTCTCTTTGTGATCTCCCTCGTGGTGATCACGATCAGCGAGCAGGGCAATATGGAGGGCAAGGAGGCCGTGAACGGCGTCGGGGCCTCCGCCCTTTGGGGCGCGTCCACTACCGCCGCCTCCAACGGGGCGGTCAACGCCACGCCGGACAGCTTTACCGCTTTCGGCGGCATGGTGATGATGTTCCTCATGCAGCTGGGCGAAATCGTCTTTGGCGGTGTGGGCAGCGGCCTGTACGGTATGCTCGCCTTCGTGATGCTGACGGTATTCATCGCGGGGCTGATGGTGGGGCGGACGCCGGAATATCTGGGCAAAAAGATCGAGCCCTACGACATGAAGATGGTCTGTCTCCTGATTTTGGCGCCGCCGCTCCTGACCCTGCTCGGCGCCGCCGCGGCTGTGCTCATGCCGGGGGCGCGGGGCTGGCTCAATAACAGCGGCGCCCACGGCTTTTCCGAGATTCTCTACGCCTTCACCTCCATGGCCAACAACAACGGCAGCGCCTTCGCGGGGTTTGAGGCCAATACCGTGTTTACAAACGTGGTCGGCGGCGTCATCATGCTGCTGGTGCGCTTTATCCCGATTTTGGCCACGATCTTCCTCGCCGGCAATCTCTCGAAGAAAAAAAATGTCGCCGCCGGGGAGGGTACCCTCTCAACCAGCAACGCCACTTTTGTGGGCCTGCTCATCGGCGTCATTCTGATTATCGGCGCGCTGAGTTTTCTGCCGGCGCTGGCGCTTGGCCCCATCGCCGATTTCTTCACCACGCATTGAGGCAACAGCCATGAAAAACGCAAAAAATAATTTGTTCAAAGATGCGCTCAAACAGTCCTTCACCAAACTCAATCCCAAAACCCAGGTCAAGAATCCGGTCATGCTGGTGGTCTACATCGGCGCGATTCTCACGACGGCGCTGTACTTTTTCTCTCTGGGCGCGATCAGGGATGAAAACCCGGGCTATATCCTGGCCATCGCGCTGATCCTGTGGTTTACGGTGCTCTTTGCCAACTTCGCGGAGGCCATCGCCGAGAGCCGGGGCCGCGCTCAGGCGGACAGCCTGCGCAGCGCCCGGCGCGACGTCAAGGCCAAAAAGCTGAAATCGGCGCAAGACCATGAAAGCTACACCGAAGTCCTCTCCAGCGCCCTCAAAAAGGGAGACATTGTCTTTGTCAGCGCCGGGGAGCAGATCCCCATGGACGGCGAGGTGATCGACGGCGCGGCCTCGGTGGATGAGAGCGCCATCACCGGCGAGTCCGCTCCGGTCATCCGGGAGAGCGGCGGCGACCGCAGCGCGGTCACCGGCGGCACATCGCTGGTCTCCGACTGGCTGGTCATCCGAGTTACGGCGGAGGCCGGAGAGAGTTTTCTCGACAAGATGATCGCCATGGTGGAGGGGGCCTCCCGAAAAAAAACCCCCAACGAGATCGCCCTGCAGATGCTGCTGGTCACGCTGACGATCATTTTCCTGGTGGTCACGGCCACACTGCTGCCTTATACCGGCTTTGTGAGTAAACTGGTCGGCAGCGGCGCGGCGATTTCCGTCACCAATATCGTGGCCCTGCTGGTCTGCCTCGCGCCCACCACGATCGGCGCGCTGCTCTCCTCCATCGGCATCGCGGGCATGAGCCGCTTAAACCAGGCCAATGTCCTGGCCATGAGCGGGCGCGCCATCGAGGCCGCCGGCGATGTGGACGTCCTGCTGCTGGACAAGACGGGCACCATCACCTTGGGCAACCGCCAGGCCAGCGAGTTTCTCCCCGTAACGGGGGTGAGCGAGGAGGATCTGGCCGATGCGGCGCAGCTCTCCTCCATCGCGGATGAGACCGCGGAGGGGCGCAGCATCGCCGTTTTGGCCAAACAGCGTTTTGGGATCCGCGGCCGGGACATGGGAAAATTGAACCCGAGTTTCATTGAGTTTTCGGCCAAAACGCGGATGAGCGGCATCGACTACACGAACGTTGTCAATGGCAAGCCGCGCGTGGAAGAGATCCGCAAGGGCGCGGCGGACGCGGTGAAGGCCTATGTGCTGCAAAAGAGAGGCGACTACCCGGAGGAGTGCGACGCCATTGTGCGGCGCATCGCGGGCCTGGGCGGCACCCCCCTGGTTGTGGCGCAGAACAGCCGGGTTCTGGGCGTCATCTATCTCAAAGACATCGTCAAAAACGGCGTGAAAGAGCGCTTTGAAGATTTGCGTAAGATGGGCATCAAGACCGTCATGATCACGGGCGACAACCCCATGACCGCCGCGGCCATCGCCGCCGAGGCCGGCGTCGATGATTTCCTGGCTGAGGCCACGCCCGAGGGCAAACTGACCCTCATCCGGGACTATCAGGCCAAGGGGCATCTGGTCGCTATGACCGGTGACGGCACCAACGACGCTCCCGCCCTGGCCCAGGCCGACGTGGCCGTGGCCATGAACTCCGGCACCCAGGCGGCCAAAGAGGCCGGAAACATGGTGGATCTGGACTCCAGTCCCACGAAGCTCATCGACATCGTGCGTATCGGAAAGCAGCTGCTCATGACCCGGGGCGCGCTCACGACCTTCAGCGTGGCCAACGACGTGGCAAAGTATTTTGCCATCATCCCCGTGCTGTTTTTCGGCATTTTCCCGCAATTGGCGGTGCTCAACTTCATGCGCCTGACTTCCGCCACCACGGCGATTCTCTCCGCTATCATATATAACGCGCTCATCATCATCGCGCTGATTCCCCTGGCGCTCAAAGGGGTCAAATACCGGGAACTGCCGGCGGGGAAGATGCTCTCGAGAAATCTGCTCAATTTTGGCCTCGGCGGGATCGTCTCGCCCTTTATCGCGATAAAATTGATCGACATGCTTCTCACAGTCTGCGGGGTGAGGTAAGATGAAAACTTTTCTCAGACAGCTCCGTCCGGCCCTTCTCATTCTGCTCGCAATGATCCTGCTCTGCGGCGTGATCTATACGGGCGTCATGACCGGCGTCGCCCAGCTTGTTTTCCCGAATCAGGCCAACGGCAGCGTCATCACCGTCACGCTGGCGGACGGGACGAAGAAGGAATACGGCTCCGCTCTGATCGCCCAGGAGTTCATAGACCCGAAGTATCTCATCGGGCGGCCGATGGCGGTATCCAACCTCGGCCCCAACTCCGCAGAGCAGGCAAAGCTGGTACAGCAGCGGATCGACTGGTGGCGCAGCTTTGACCCGGCGAACACCGCCGACATCCCCGCCGAGCTCGTGACCGCCTCCGGCAGCGGCGTGGATCCCAACATCTCTCCGGCGGCGGCTTCCTTCCAGGCGGCCCGCATCGCAAACGCCAGGGGCATGACCGTGGAGGCGGTTCAGGCTATCATCGACAGATATACGACGGGCCGCTTTCTGGGCTTTATCGGCGAGCCGGTGGTCAATGTGCTGAAAGTGAATCTCGCGTTGGACGGGGTGATTTTAGATGGATGAACAGCGGCCCGACCCCGAGGGGCTTCTTGACGAGCTGGCCGAGAGTGAAAAACAGAGCGGCAAACTCAAAATCTTCTTTGGCTATGCGGCGGGTGTGGGAAAGACCTATGCCATGCTGGACGAGGCCCAGGAGCTCTATAAAAATGGAGTGGACGTCCTCGCGGGTTATATCGAGCCCCATACCCGCCCCGAGACGCTGCGTCTGCTGGCGGGCCTGCCCGCGCTGCCGCCCAAAATCGTCAATTACAAAAACATAGAGCTCAGGGAGTTCGACCTGGACGCGGCTCTGCAGCGGAGGCCGGCGCTCATTCTGGTCGATGAACTCGCGCATACAAATGCCCCCGGCTCCCGCAACAAAAAGCGCTATCAGGATGTGGAGGAACTCCTGAACGCCGGCATTGACGTCTATACGACAGTCAACGTGCAGCATATCGAGAGCCTGAACAACATCGTCAGCGACTTCACCGGGGTCAACGTGAGCGAGACCGTGCCGGACACCGTCTTTGACCGCGCCGATCAGGTGAGGATCGTGGACGTCGTGCCCGATGAACTCCTCCGCCGCTTTGAGGAGGGCAAGGTCTACCGCCCGGAGCGCGCCGCGACGGCTATGGACAACTTTTTTTCAAAAGAGAACCTCCGGCTGCTCCGGGAGGCCGCCGTCCGCAAGGCCACCGACCGGATCACCCACGACAACCAAACTGTCCGGCAGCAGTCCGAAAAGGGGACAAATTCCAAACTGATGGTCTGTGTGGGCCCCACGCCGAGCTCCGCAAGGTGTATCCGCTGGGCCGCCCGCATGGCGGAGGCGTTTTTTATCCCCTGGGTTGCGGTCTATGTGGAGACCATCGACCAGGACGACCTGAGCGAGGAACAAAAGAAATACAAACAGGAGAACATCGCCCTGGCCGAGCGGCTGGGCGCCGAAATTCTGACCCTCTCCGGCGTGGATGTGGTCACGGTGATCGCCGAGTACGCCAAGCTTTCCGGCATTACCAATATTGTAATCGGCAAATCCAGAAAAAAGCGCTGGCTGAAGCCGTACTTTGAGGATCGCCTGCTGGCGCAGCTGCCAAACATCGAGATCCACATCATGCCGGACAGCGCGGGCGAGAATGAAAACGCCCCGCGGAGCGCCAGAAGCAGAAAAATCAATTTTTCCTGGGAGGACACGCTGAAATCTTTGGCGCTGCTGGTTCTGGCCACGGGGCTGTCATTCGTGCTGCGGGCGTTGGGTGTTGGCGACCAGAACGTCATCATGGTCTACATCCTCTCCGTGCTCATCATCTCCCGTGTCACCAGGGGGAACGTCTATGGCATTCTGTCCGCCGTCCTCAGTGTGCTGGCCTTCAACTACTTTTTCACAGATCCGGTCTTTTCTTTTAACGCCTACACGCCCGGCTATCCGATCACCTTTCTCATCATGCTGCTGGCGGCCCTCATCACCAGCACCATGACCACGCGGGTGAAAACCCAGGCGAAACTGGCCGTCCGGCGGGAACAGCGCACGGAAAAGCTCTATGAGATCAACCGCAAGCTCCTGGCCACCCGGGGCACGCAGAATATCGTAAATCTGATCAACGACTACATCGTCAAAATCTTTAGGCGCTCCGTGATTTTCTACACCGACCCCGCAAATCAGGAGAACGGGACCCTCTTAAATATGGAGGGGGAGAGTTCGGAATTTCTCCACAGCGACAGCGAGAAGGCAGTCGCGGAGTGGAGCTACGCCAATCAAAAAAATGCCGGCGCCGGGACTGACACGCTCATGGGCGCGGGCGCGTTCTACATGCCGGTGGTGTCCCAGGGAAAGTCGTTGGGCGTCATCGGCCTCTCCTGCGAGCACGGAAAACCCAGCACCAACAGCAAGTTTCTCCTGCAGCTCATCGTCTCCCAGGCCGCTATGGCGCTGGAGCGGCAGAGCCTCTCCGACGCCCAGCGCAGGGCTACCGTATCCACCGAGCGGGAGAAGATGCGCGCGAATCTCTTGCGCGCCATCTCCCACGACCTGCGCACTCCCCTCACGGGGATTCTGGGCGCGAGCTCGGCCATCCTCGAAAATGAGAACCTCCCCGAGGCGGAAAAGGAAAAACTGCTCCTGAGCATCAAGGACGACTCCGGCTGGCTGATTCGCATGGTGGAGAACCTGCTGTCCGTGACCCGCATCAGCGACGGCGGCGCCAATCTGGTGAAGTCTTCCGAGGCGGTGGAGGAGATCATCTCCGAGTCCGTGAGCCGCATCCGCCAGAGATTCCCGGACGCGAATATCGCGGTTCACGTGCCGGAGGAAGTGCTGCTCGTGCCCATGGACGGCATGCTGATCGAACAGGTTTTGCTGAACCTGATTGAAAACGCCATCAAGCACAATAAGCGGGGCGCCGCCATCAATCTGCGCGTAAAGAGGCGGGAGGATCGGGTCTTATTTGAGGTCGAGGACTTCGGTGACGGCATTCCGCCCGAGGATCTGCCGCACCTGTTCGACGGCTTTGCCGGTCAAAAGCCCCGTCCGGACTCCTCCCGGGGTCTCGGCATCGGGCTGTCCATCTGTAAATCCATCATCGACGCCCACGGCGGAAAGATTTTCGCGGCGAACAACAAGGAGGGCGGGGCGACCTTCAGCTTCTATTTGCCGCTCCCGGGAGGGCGCGGGGATGCATAAACCGCTGATTTTGATTGTGGAGGACGAGGGCAGCATCAGCAATTTTATCGCCTCCATGTTAGCCTCCAATGGCTACCGCTTTGTCAAGGCCGAGACGGGACAGGAGGCGGCTGCGATGGCGGCCTCCCACATGCCCGACCTGGCCCTCCTCGATCTGGGCCTGCCCGACGTCGATGGGATTGAGGTTCTAAAACAGCTGCGGGCCTGGTCTGACGTGCCGGTCATTGTCGTCTCCGCCCGGGGCCACGAACGGGAGAAGGTGGAAGCCCTTGACCTTGGCGCGGACGACTACATTACGAAGCCATTCGGCACCCATGAGCTGCTGGCCAGGATCCGCACGGCCCTCCGCCACAGCCAGCGGCGCGGCGGAGCGGAACCGCTCAGCGCGTTCGTAGTCGGAGATCTGAAGGTGGACTATGATAAACGCCTTCTGTGGCTCGCAGGCAAGGAAGTCCACTTCACCCCCATCGAGTATAAAATTCTGGTGCTGCTCTCCCAGCACGCCGGCAAGGTTCTGACCCACGACTTTATCATCAAAGAGGTGTGGGGCCCCTACGCCAACGAGCACCAGGCGCTGCGCGTCAACATGGCCAACATCCGCCGGAAACTGGAGCAAAACCCCGCCGCGCCGCGGTATATTTTGACCGAAGTCGGCGTGGGCTACCGGATCGCGGAGGAATAGGGGGCAGTTCTTTTACGGAAAAAGGAAGGTATCCAGCATGAACGCCGCGCCGAGCCGGAAGCCCTCGACGAAATGCTCCAGTTCGCTGAGGCACGACAGACTGCTCTCGGCCTCTATAAGCTCTGTGAGCAGCCGTTGCTGCTCCTCGTCCAAGAGGGAGAGCAGCTTTTCCTCGCGGTCTGAAATAGCCTCTACGCATTTCGTGAATTCCGGGACGCGTTCAAAGTGCTTTTCAAAGGGAATAATGTTGCCGTAATACAGGGCTTCCAGGATATTGCCGTGGCGCATGGTGATGACTTCCTTTCATTAAATTTTGTACAGCTTTATTATATAATAAACACGTACCCATATCAAGCTCAATTGTGCCCAATCTTTGCAAATGGGTACGTACCTATTTTATGCAATTTGCTGTTGCTGAACTTATATGACCGTGTTATACTTGATCTATTAGTGTTAAAAATGGGTGATTCTATGGCAACAACTGAAGCGCAAAAAAAAGCAACAGCAAAGTACAAGAAGAAAGCCTATGACCGTTTAGAAATTATTGTCCCCAAGGGCAAAAAGGCAGATTTACAGATCCACGCCGGGAGCAAAGGCGAGAGCCTGAACGGGTTTGTCAACCGGGCCATCGACGAGGCGGTCGCGCGGGATAACGGGGATGCGCCATCCGCGTAGCTTGTAAAAAATCAACTCGGAGGTTGGTAAAAAGCAGAGCCGTCACCCCGACCGGTAACGGCTCTCATTTTTTGAGTCCCTAAACCCAAACGGGCTAACCGTCACGAAAGGAGGTTACTGCCCTTGTGTCTTCACTATACCACAGCCGCGCGCAAAAATCAACCCGGAGGGTTGATTTTCAGGGCAACAGCATGTACATATTTATACAAAATAATCTATAAAAATTGAATAAATATGCAATGTTTTGTAGGGGGCGATGCCTACATCGCCCCGTGCTTCAAGTAAATTGCATGTATGCCCGGGCCGATGTGGGCATCGGCCCCTACATTTTTCAATCGCAAAAAAGTAAATGCTGTTGCCCTTGCCCTGGTTGATTTTTTCTCGTAAATTTACGGTAAATTCTCAAAGTAAATTCCACAGTAGGTTTTTTTCTTTTCCCTTGACAACCGCACCCATTCATACTAAACTATAACCGCGCCAAAAAAGAATATGGCGCCGGTTGAGGGATGCTGGAGACGCCGCTGGAAGCGGGGCCGAAGATGTAAGTCCGCGCTTTGTCGGGCGCGGTCGATACTTTCAGGTAAAAGGACAGCATCTTGACGGCACTCTGAAATTTTCTATGACAGAGGGCAGACAGGGTTAAAAAACCCCATCTGCCCTTTTTCGCTTTCTAAAGGGGGATTTTCATGCTAAAACGCACACCGCTCTATGAGGTACATCAAGCCCTCGGCGCGAAGATGGTCGATTTCGGGGGCTGGGAGATGCCGCTTTTCTATACTTCGATCCTGGAGGAGCACCGGGCGACCCGGGAAAAAGCCGGGCTGTTTGACGTCTCTCATATGGGGGAGATTGCGGTCAAAGGCGCCGGCGCGCGGGCGGCGCTGGACAAACTTGTCACCTGCGACCTCGGCGCCCTGAGCCCGAAAAAAATCGCCTACACCTTTCTCATGAACGAAAACGGCGGCGTCGTGGATGACCTGCTGGTCTATGCGCTCGGCGACAATGAATTTCTCCTCGCGGTGAACGCCTCGAACACCGATAAGGACTATGTCTGGCTGCGGGGAAAGCTCGCGGGGTCTCCCGCTGTTGCGCTGCAAAACCGCTCCGCCGGCTATGGCCAGCTCGCGGTTCAGGGGCCGTCCGCCCAAGAAATCCTCCAGACGCTGACGAATTTTGACCTCGGCCAAATCGGGTTCTTCGCCTTTGATTTCGTCCCCCTCTGCGGAGACGATGTCCTCGTATCGCGAACCGGCTATACCGGCGAGGACGGTTTTGAGATTTACTGCGACAGCCCGCGGACGGAGGAGCTTTGGGACGCGCTTCTGCGGTCGGGCGGGAGCCTGTTAAGACCCGTGGGCCTCGGCGCGCGGGACACCCTCCGTCTTGAGAGCGGCCTGCCGCTCTACGGCCACGAGCTCGGGGAGGGCATCACGCCCATTGAGGCGGGGCTCAAATTTTTTGTCAAGCTGAATAAGGATTTCCTGGGGAAGGAGATTCTGGAGAGACAGATCAGCGAGGGCGCGGCGCGAAAGCTCGTCGGCGTCGAGCTCATCGGCCGGGGCATCCCCCGGGACGGCTGCCGGATCGAGCGGGACGGCGCGGATGTGGGCTATGTCACCAGCGGAACCTATTCCCCCTCATTTCAGAGAGGTCTGGCCATGGCCCTACTCGATGCGGGGGCCGCCGAGCCCGGCGCGGAAGTCG
>WQUU01000105.1 GCA_009781925.1 Bacillota bacterium
ATCTTTTTGATAGAGGCCCGCGCCTGCGCCATCAGGTTGATCAGCCAGCCCAATTCCTGCATGGGCCAGGCCAGCATGACGCCGTAGCCGTTGACCGCCACCAAAGTGCCGACGCTCATGTCCCCGCCGATGACGAAAATGCCGCCCACCGTGATGACGAGGATGGTCATCAGGCTGGCCAAAAACATGATCACCGGGTTTAGATCCGCCCAGATGCGCGCCTGTTCACGGTTGAGCCGATAATTGTGATCATTCTCCCTGTCAAACTTCTCCTCTTCGTGATCCTCGCGGGCCATGGAGCGGACGAGGCGCACGCCGGTGATGTTCTCCTGCGCGGTCGTATTGAGTACGGCGGCCTGGTCGCTGATTTTTTCAAAGACCGCGCCCAGCTTTTTTTCCAGTACATAGGCCAAATACATCACGAGGGGCAGAAAGAGCAGATAGAGCAGCGTGAGTTTCCAATTCAGCGTGAACAGCATGGCGGTGGGGATCACGATATAAAAACCCTGCTGGATCAGCAGCATCACACAAAATCCGGTGGAAGACATGACGTTTTCCACGTCCTCCTTGATCCGCGACATGAGCTCCCCGGTGTTTCGGCTGTCGAAAAAAGAGACCGAGAGCGTGTTCAAATGGCGGAAAATATCCCGGCGCATGTCGGCGGCCAGGCCGGACGCGGCCCGGTCAAACAGATACTCGCGCTCGTATCCGGAGACCGCGCGCCCCAGGCTGACAAGCAGCAGCGCCAGCAATACGGAGAAAAGCAGCTGGGTCTGTCCCTGGCCGATCACGTTGTCGATGATGCTCCGCGTCAGCAGCGGGTTCAGCATATCGAGGCCCGTGGAGATCAGCAGAAACAGGATGGCCGGGATATATTGTCTCTTATGTTGTTTTATATAGGGTAAAACGAAGCGCATGAGAAAAGGTACCTCCGACAGAAATAAAAAAAGCCATGGTTTGACCCATGGCTCTAACCGCGATATGGCAATCAGAACAGACTGCCGCTATCGACAGGAAGCGGAGAGCCGGGTCATGGGTAAAAGATGGATGGAGCCAGCGATCTGCAGTGCCGCGGCGCTCATGAACTTCATTTGACCTGCCCTCCTTTCCAGAATTTTTTGACGCGGGACATATTATATTCTATGATCCGCGCAATGTCAAGAAAAAGGTTAAGCGGAGGCTATCTGTTTTCCTTTAAGGCGCAAACCATCGTCCGGATCAGACT
Organism: Bacillota bacterium; assembly: GCA_009781925.1. Classification (GTDB taxonomy): domain Bacteria; phylum Bacillota; class Clostridia; order Oscillospirales; family Oscillospiraceae; genus WQUU01. The sequence continues at coordinate 1,226 of WQUU01000105.1, forward strand.
GATCTGCGTCATCTCCAGTGCTCTCAGCGCATCCGCGATTTCACCGATCAATTTTTCCTTAGCGTCCGAATCCCCGGCGTCCTCCATCGGCAGCAGATCCGACAGCCCGAGGTTGAACCGTTTACAGATATGAACCAGCTTGTCCAGGCTAATCCTCTTTTGGCCCTGCTCGATGTTCGCGATGTACGAGGGCGCGACGCCGATTTCCGCCGCCAGCTCCTTTTGCGTCAGAGCGTTCATCCTCCTGAAATACTTGATCTTCTGCCCGATGATCTGCGCGTTTGTCATCCCGGACACACCCCTCAAATCTTAAATTTTTATAGTCCGCGGCCAAAACAACGGCGAAACTCTTGTAAAAACCGCATATTTTTGATATCATATGATAAATTAACATTTTATTTTACCATTTGCGGCACAGGAAAAAAGCGTGGACGGCGGATGATGTTGAGTGATGTTGAGCGATGTTGAGAGGGACGCGAGCCATGGAAGATGACAAACCGATGCGTTTGATCCTCATTGAGGACGATATTGCCGCGTGCAGGGTATTCACGGATCGCGCGGGCGGCAGGACGGACGTCGCTTTTGTAGGCGTAACCGGGCGCAGCGATGAGGGGCTGGAATATGTGAAGGACAAGCTGCCGGAGGCGGTCATTCTGGATTTGGAACTAAACTGGGGCTCGGGCTCCGGGCTGGATTTTCTGGAGGCCCTTCAAAAAACAGAGCTGAGTGTCCGCCCCATCGTTGTCGTGACGACGCGCAACCGCTCCGAGCTCATGCAGGAACACCTCTACTCGTATGGCGTTGAATGGGTATTTTGCAAGAAGCAGGCGGGGTACAGCCCTGAAATGGTGCTGAATCACCTGGTCAAGCTGCGCCCGTATTTATCCGCGCGGCAGGTTGGCCTGTCCCCCGAGCTCCGGACATTGGAGACGCCCGAAGAGCTGAGGATTCGCATCACGCAGAGAATTGACGCCGAACTGAACGCGATCGGCATCTCGCCGAGGTTCAAAGGCCGGGAGCTTCTGCAAGAGGCGATACTCCTGCTGATCGGTAAGGAGAAGAAAGAGTTCGACACGGTATTTTATGACCTCTCCGTAAAACACAAGACCCACTACAACAACATCGTCCGCAACATACAGGCGGCGATCCAAAGCGCATGGCAGAACAACGACCTTGATACCTTGGAGCTGCTCTACACCGCCCCGGTTCGCAGAGACATCGGCGCCCCCACGCCGACCGAGTTCACCCATTATTACGCGAATAAGATCCGCCGAAGCATATAGGATCGACCCCCAGCAGCCCTGGATAGTTTCAATTCGAGACTACCCGGGACTGCTTTGACATCACGCAACATCACTCAACCACGGTTAGCAACGGTTAGCCACGGTCAACCACGGTTAACCACGGTCAACAACGGTCTCCCACCGCTCGGAGTTTTTTGCTCCGCGCGGTACCTTTTTGCCATCGAATCGCAAGAAATCGCGAAATATGGCAAAAGGGGGCATTACATATGGCCTTTTGGGATTGGCTTATTCGTTTAATGGTTGGAAAAACATAAGAAGTATGCGAGAAAGGCCGGCGCTGTGCCGGCCTTTTTCTTGTATTTTTATCATTTTTATGGTAATATATCGTTCAGAAAGGGGGTAGTTCCCATTTTTTCTGTTCTGGGCGATATCATCGTAATGCTTGGCTTATTGGCCTCTTCTTTTTACATTTTTATGAAAGCCGTTCAATATACCGCGCCGATAGGTCGAAAAGTCTTCATTATAATATTATGGTGCGTATTGTGGGCCGCTTTATACGCCGCAGGACAATCTTGGATGCCGCTTCCGCTGTTCAGAGTATTCATATGTGTGATATCTATTATTTTTGTCTTCCTGTTAACCAGGCTAAAACTGGATACAGTTATTTCAGCATACTTGTTATCGTTCGGAATCAGCTATTTTCTGTATTATATAGCAATATTTTTTGCTGGTCTTGTCTTTGCCCCCATGGTAAGCAGTGGACATGTATTCGGAACCACACTTAATTTTAATCAGCCAATTTACCTTTTGATATATACCCTTGCATTTATTTTTCAATTTTCTTTCGCCGTCCTGCTTTTTCGGATTAGGCGCTTCCAAAACGGATTCCCATTTCTGTTTAAACGATACGCGGTCATTGTGGCGTTGGTTTTGACCGGAATCGTTTTGGTTCTTGTCAGTTGGGCAAGAACTCTTGGTGATGAGTTAGACCCCTTTACCGCATACCTGTTAATCGCCGGTATCCTTATCATCGGCGTTGGCATCTTTATCTGGGTCAGGCGGGGCATCCGGGCGTATCAAAAGCGGCGGATGGCGCAGCGCAGCGACGAATACTATACGCGGGAGCTGGCCGCGAAGGACGCGGAGATTGAGCGGTTAAACGAAAAAGTCATGGCCTTGCAGACGGTGATCCACAAATATACCAACCGTCTGGAGGCGATGGAGGCCGCCCGGGAGTTGCAGAGTGAATTTCAGGACGAGCTCTCCAAAATAAAAGGCAAAAGGCTCCTGCCCTCCACGAACATCAACGCGATCGACAACATGTTTTCGTATTTCGCGGACTTGTTTGCCGCCGGCAAAATTGAGTTTCACCTCACGGTCAGCGGCAGCATTCCGTATATGGCCGAACATGTCGTTGACCGGAGCAGGCTGGAGACGCTGATCGGCGACCACCTCAAGGACGCGCTGACCGCCGTCAGCGCGAGCGGCAACCCTTTCCGCAGCGTTATGGCGGTGATCGGATTGGAGGGGGACGCCTACGCGTTCACGGTGTTCGACAGCGGCGTCCCCTTTGAAGCGGACACCTTGGCACGGCTCGGAACGGAGGCTGTGACCACCCATGCCGGCGCGGGCGGCAGCGGAATCGGCTTCATGACCACCTTTGAAACTATGCGGGCCTGCGGCGCCAGTTTGATCATCAGCGAGCGGGAACCGAGCGATACGGACTATACGAAGTCTGTTTCCGTCCGCTTCGACGGCAAGAACCGGTACATCATCAAGACGCACAGGCCCGAAGCTTTCCCGGAAAGCGGCAGATATACGGTAATCGGTCAATAGCGCCGGCCGCAAAAATTACCCTAATAGCAAGTTTTAATTGCTATTAGGGGTAATTTGCTGTATAATAAACCCGTATCTCCTAATTTTAGTAAACCGAGTGAGTGGATAAAATGGATTCGGAACAGGTGCTTATGAAAGAGGAGGTTCTGGCCGGGCTTATTTCAAAGGCCTTTTTTGCGATTGACCGGGAAACGCCAAGCGATGAGGGCACGGATTACAAGTCCCTGTATTACGGCCTTTTCAACGGGATCAGCCTCGTCCTCGAACACACGTCTACATACGAGCAGACCGTTGCCGCCCTAAAATACCTCCAGTGCAAGGCGGAGGACGCCTATATCGGATAAGGGCAGGGAGTTGTAGGGGACGCCCACCTGGGCGTCCCGTCACCGAAAGGCCGGCAGGAAATCCGCGTTTTCGAGGAGGATATCGTCCAGCAATTTCTGCGCGACGGAGGAGGAGGGGACGAGCGGGTGGATGGTCAGCGCCTGCAGCGCGGCGTCCCGGTCGCCGTTTACGGCCGCCTCGACGGTGAGCTGCTCATAGGCTTTTACCAGCTGCACAAGTCCCCGGATTTTGAGGGGCATATGCCCCAGCGCGATGGGGTGCGCGCCCGCGGCGTCGATCACGCAGTTGCGCTCGATCACGGCCTCCTCCGGCAGATCCAGGTTCGCCCCGCCGTTTCGCACGTTCACGGTCTGAATGTCGCCTTTGTTGTTATAGATGGAGTCGATCAGCATACAGGCCGCGTCCGAGTAGTGCGCGCCGCCGCGCTCGGACAGCTGTGCGGGCTTGACCGCGAGCGCCGGGTCGGCATAGAGCGCGAAGAGCTCCTCCTCCACTCTTTTTACAACCTCGCCGCGCACGCCCTTTGTCTTTTCGGCTTCGACGCACTCCGCCAGCATCTCGGGCGTCAGATAGTAATATTTCAGATAATCCACCGGCAACATGCCGAGCGAGCGCATAAACCGCGCCGAGGTCTGCATTTCAGGGACGTTGGCCATGACGCCGTGGGCGTCCTCTCCGGCGGCGGCTCCGACCATTTGCGCGGTCACGTCGCGCCCGGCCGCCGTAACCCGCCGCGCCCAGAGGAGATGGTTCAGGCCGATAAAATCGCAATACACGTCTTCCGCGCGGCAATGGCAGGCCTTCGCCACATCGTTGACCATGCCGATGGGACAGTTGCACAGGCCGATGGTTTTGATTCCGCTGCGGGTGAGCGCGGCCTCGGTCACAATGCCGGAGGGATTGGTGAAGTTGACCAGAAACGCGTCCGGACAGCAGCGCTCCATATCGGCGCAGATGTCCAAAATGACCGGCACGGTCCGCAGCGCGTTGGCGAAGCCGCCCGGCCCGGTGGTCTCCTGCCCGATGACGCCGTAGCGCAAGGGGATCCGCTCGTCGCGGATCCTGGCCTCCAGCAGTCCCACCCGGAACTGCGTGGTGACGAAGTCGGCGTCCTTGAGCGCCTCGGCGCGATTCAGCGTGGCGTGGATACGGATGTCCGCGCCGCTCTTTTCTACCATACGCCGAGCCAGCTCGCTGACGATCCTGAGCT
>WQUU01000106.1 GCA_009781925.1 Bacillota bacterium
TATATTCCCCTCTTCGCATTTTCTCTTGTTTTGCGGACTTGATCTTTCTGGATAACTCTCTGCTATAATACTCGTGCATGATGAATTTGAACGACACCTCCATGCCGCCCGTGTCGCCGACGTGCTCCGCTGAGTCAAACCCGTCACTGACCGAGATGAAACGAACGCCGAACAGCGGAAACACGCGCTCGATGAAATAGCCGACCTCGATCGCGCTTCGCCCGAAGCGCGAAAAGTCCTTGACCAGTACGCAATTCACCTGCCCCAACCGGACAAGTTCCAAAAGCTCCTGTACCGCCGGGCGCTCGAAGTTCGTGCCGGAGTGCCCATTATCGACGAACTCCAGGATCTCAGCGTTGGACAGATTCATCGCGCTGATGTGCCGATCCAGCAACAGCCGCTGGTTCTCAATGCTCATGCTGTCGCTTTTAGAGTCCTCGATGGAGAGCCGTATGTACTTTGCGATTACGTAGTCACCCAACGCGCGCCGCCTCCTTAAACTCGTCTTGGAACTTAAAAATGATCTCAACGCTCTTGTCTGGGTACACCAGAATCTTCTCAATTAGTGCGTCAATGATCCCAGCCGTCAGATCGGGACTGACGCGCAAATCCCGCAGACGCTCGAACAGGTCAAACCGAGCGTCGTTCTGACGCTGGAATTCTTCGCGCTCCTGCTCCAAATCACTTACACGGTCTTCCAGCGCGGAGATTTTTGCTTCATAGTCGGATTTCATACGCTTAAACTCATCTTTTTCAATTACGCCGGACACCAGGCACTCGTACAGGCTTTTCAAAAACATCCCGGTTTTGGCCAATTCCCGGCGCAGAGAAGCAAGCTCCATCTCCGCAGCCGCCTGTTTTGTGCTGGTGGCCGCTCGATTCTGCCAGAGAGCGACCGCCTTTCCGCACAAGACCTCGTAATACTTCCTCGCCAGAATCAGAATTTGTCTGAGCAAGTCATCTTCCTTGACTGAAACCACGACGCAAGCGTCCTTGGCAACCTTCCACTGGGACTCGCAGCGAAACCAATATGTACCGTCCGAATTCTGGCGTTTCCTGTGCATGGCGCTGCCGCAATGGGCGCAGGAAATTTTGCCCTTAAACAGATTCGGCGTGGATGTCTTTGCCGGGGAGCGTTTCGCTTTATCCTCCGCCGACAGCCTGGCAAGCACCTGCTGTACAGCGTCGAACTGTTCCAAGCTGATGATTGACTCATGAGTATTCGGGACGATCACCCACTCATCCGGGCTGACATTTAGCTGCTTATGGTTCACTTTTTTGGTCTTGCCTTGGAGCATGTCGCCCACATAGACACGATCTGTCAAAATAGTCAGAACCGTGCGATAATTCCAATACCGCGACGGCTCGCTGCCTGTCGGCTGGTCTTTTTGGGCCTTGTACTGGCTTGGCGGCATGACACCGGACCCGTTTAATCTCCTGACAACCTCGCGGACGTTCGCGCCCCGGGTGGCCCAACCGAACATCTGCCGTACCACAGTGGCTGCGTCCTCGTCAATAACCAGCCTGCGGCAGTCGTCCGAGGCTTTCGCGTAGCCATAGGGTGCGAGTCGCCCGACGAATTTCCCCTCGCGGATATATTGTTGCTGCACGGCGCGGCATTTGCGGCTGATATCCAACGCATATGCCTCGTTGATGGTATTTTTTAGGGGAAGCAGGATGCTGTCGCTGGGTCCCATGTGCGCCGAGTCAAAGCCGTCGTTCACGGCGACGAGCCGTGCGTTGATCGAGGGAAAATACTTTTCGATATAAAACCCCGCATCGATCGCGTTACGGCCAAACCTGCTGAGATCCTTACAAATGACGCAATTGATCACGCCGGACTCCAGATCCGAGAGCATTTTCTGAAATGCCGGGCGATCGAAATTTGTGCCGGTCGTGCCGTTGTCAATATAGAAATCATGGAGCTTGATGTCGGGGCAGGCCGCGATGAAGTTTTCGATGATGCTCTTTTGCGTCTCGATGGAGTCACCCTTTTTGCGCCGGTCATCGGAGGACAGGCGGACATAAGCGGCGGCAGTGTAATAGACCTGCTCTGGCGTGGATACAATGGCAGCAACCTCAGCGTTTTTTCTGCTCTTTCTAGCCATCACGCCGCCTCCGATCCGAGAAGGGATAGCACTCGATCAAACTCGTCTTGGTACGCGAATTTGATTTCAATCTCCGTTTTACTAATAATCCGAATGCTCTGAATCAGATTCACGACGGTCTTGCGATCCAGCTCTGTCAGCCCCTCAAAGTGCCTGAAATGCTCCGCCCATTTTAGACGCTCGGATTTGCCCAGCAGGGTATCCTCGCGCTCCTGTCGGAGCTTTTCGATGGCTGACCGAAACCGGGACTCGTCCCCAACATACTTCTCCTTCAGCCCCCGGTAGTCGTCCTTAGATAACAGGCCGCTGATCATGTTTTCGTACAGCGTGGATTTGAAGCCGCTGACTTTTTCGAGCTGCCTCTCATTTTCCGCGATCTGCGCCGCATACTGGGCCACCAGCGCAGCGGCAGTTCTCTGCCAGTCACAGTTGGAGAGAACCGACTCCAGCGACGCGATGTTGGCGATATGAGCCTTGATACTGCCCAGTACGCAGGCGATCAGATCGTCTTCCCGGAGCAGGACCGCGTGGGCGCAGCCCTGCTTTTTCCCGGTCGGGCAGCGATAATAATGATACTGTTTGCCACCCACCGTGTTGCTCTTCCGCGTCATACGCCCGCCGCAACTATCGCAGATAAGGACTCCAGAGAACAGGTACACAGAATCCCCGCCCGGGGCTGTGCGCGTGTCCAGCCGCATGATCCGCTGGGCGAGATCAAAATCATAGCATGAGACAATGGCCTCATGGGCGTCGTCGGTGCGCGCCCACTCATTTTCCGGGCGATTGATCAGGTCTTTGATCTTATAATTGAGCGTTCCCTGTTTGCCTTGGATCAACGCGCCAGTGTAGACCTCGTCACTCAGAATACGGATCACCGCGATGGGCGACCACTGCGCGTCCGCGCGGTCGGCGAAGCCGTTCTTCGGGTATGGCAGGCCGCGATCTTTTTTGTACGCCATGGGCGACAGCACACCAAGGCTGTTCAGCGTCTCGGCGATCCGCTTCGCGCTCATGCCCTCGATCTTCATGCGGAAGATGTCGCGGACGATTTGCGCCGGATATTCATCGACGGCAAGCCGATTTTTATTTCCCTCCGCTTTGTTGTAGCCATAAACCGGGCAAGCGCCGACGTAATCGCCGTTGCCGCGCTTCACGTTCAGCGCCGATCGGGTCTTCACCGAAATGTCCCGACAGTAGGCGTCGTTTATGATCGACTTTACAGATACTACCAGATCATCACTCCGGTCCCGCAGCGTGTCAATGTTGTCGTTGACCGCGATAAAACGCACGCCATAGGCCGGGAAAATCCGCTGAAGATAGCGCCCGGTCTCTATATACTCACGCCCGAAGCGGCTCAGGTCCTTCACCACCACACAGTCAATGTTCCCGGCCTCGATTTCTGCCATCATCTCCCGGAACGCAGGCCGATCGAACAGGATACCAGAAAAACCGTCGTCCACCTTCTCCATGGCGGCTTCAATGTCCGGTTGGCCTGACAAAAAGCTGTCCAGCAACTTGCGCTGGTTGACAACGCTGTTACTCTCACCGTCGCCGTCATCCGCGTGAGACAGGCGGATGTATTTCACCGCCCTGTATTTCTTTTCAAACATAGCAAATCCTCCTTGAATTTACGGACTTTCCGCGCTTCAAGGAGAATCAGGGCCGGGCTATTTTCATCCTTTTTCCTGACTCCAGCTTAACATCGTTACGGGGAAAAGTCCAGTCTTTTTTTTGTAAAAAATCATTGGGACACAAGCCTTCGCAGGCATTCTTCAAGCGTGGGGCCGTTCTCACTGAACCGCGCGGAAACGGTGAAGCCCTCACAGTGGTAACGGTACGGATTCCTGATTTGACGCACGAAATCGGCCACGCGCAGGTCTTTCGGAAGATCTCTGTCAATTGAAATACCGCTGATGTCAATTAGGCTAGAGTTTTCGATAGGTTGCACTGCTTTCGCCTCCTACGCCGCGAAGTACGCGGCGGATTTTTTCTCCCTTAAAAATCGTTCCACACGCTCAACCCGATCCGTCACGCCGCAGGGCGGTAGGGCCGCCAATACGCGCCGGCGATACGCCCCATTACTATTCGCCCGGCTGTCCAAAATCGCCACGACGCCGGTGTCGGTCTCGGTGCGGATGAGCCGCCCAAAACCCTGCTTGAGTTTGACCAGCATATCTGGTACAATAACCTTGGCTTTGTACTCGTCCATGCCGGCGTACAGCGTACGCTCCCACTCGCTGACCGGATCCGGCACGGCGAAGGGCAACCGGACGATAATCAGCATGGACAAGATGTCGCCGGGGATGTCCACCCCCTCCCACATTGAACCGCTGGCGAACAGTACGCCGTTATTGCTGCGCTTGAATTTTCTGACGGCGTCGCTGTCTCCGCGCCCCATGCGAAACAGCGGGTACGAAAGGCCCCGTCTGTCAAGTTCTGTGAACACGCGCCCCAGCACATCGTGGGACGTGAACAGTACGGCGGTGTGGCCGTGCGCGGCATGGATCAGGCGCTCGACCTCATTGGTGATGGAAGAAATATAAGCCTTGTCATCGTTGTCGGGGAACGGGGTTTTTTCGCTGATGTACAGCAGGGAGTTATCCCTATAATTAAATGGAGATGGCTTTGATGACTCAATAAGCCGCTTTTTAGAAACGCCGTCCAGCCCCAGCTTTTTGATGACATGCCCAAACTCACCTGCCGCGCTGAGTGTCCCCGAGGTCAGAATGATGGGGATATTTTGGCTCCAGAGGTCGAGCCGGAGCAGTTCACCCAGGTTCTTCGGAATTCCCTTCAACGTATCGGGCTTTTCCAGCCAGTACACCAGCTCTCTGTGGCGGCAGAACGCGTCGATGGCTTCAGCGGCGCGTTTGAGCGCCCACAGCGCGTCGTCCCGGGGAGTTTCGCAGTTGCCAGCCGCCGGCGGCTTACGCTCCAGCAATGCCGCCAGCGCGGCCACGTCGTCGCCCAGGGCCCGGAGCAGTTGCTCCGTCCGCGCGCGGATCTTCGTGGGGTAACGCTCGGCGTCACCGTCGACAGCGTTTGGGATCTCTTTATTCAGGAACTGAAACAGCAGGCGGTTTTTTGACTCGATCCTGTCGGTCAGCTGGCGGACATCGGCGGTCGGGACGTGCTGGGCGAAGTTCAGGGCTTTGATACTATTTATAATGTTGTGTATCGCGTCCCATGAAAGCTCCACGCCGTACATATCCCGGGCTGCGTCCAGAAATTTGTGCGCCTCGTCGATGACGACAGCTTGGTAGTTCGGGAGCAGCGGACGCCGGCCGCGCGCGCGGTGGATCAGATCGGCCAGAAACAGATTGTGGTTGCAGACCTGAAAATCGTATCCGCCTCGGCTGACCTCGCGCGTGAAGCGCGTGTACCGGCATTTTCCGTACAGCGGGCAGTTCTGTGAGCAGTTGTCGTCCACACAGATTTTGGCCTTGACGTAGGGTGTAAGCTCGACGGCGGCCAAATCCACGACAGCTCCGGAAGCTAATGCTGTCAAGTCTCTCTTGACCCGACCATTCGTAAACCGGATGTGATGGGCAAGCCGGGTATCGCAGACGTAATGGGCTTTGCCCTTCCGCAGGGCGGCGGTCAGCGGAGCCTTGATGATGTCATGCTCCATGAGGATGTTCGAGATTGTGGGTATGTAGTCCCGGATGATCGCCCGCTGCAGGGCGATGCTGGACGTGGCGATGACGATGGGCTTCTGCCGGCCATCGGGCAGCGTGGTATCAATTT
>WQUU01000107.1 GCA_009781925.1 Bacillota bacterium
TCTGTCTCAGCGCATGGGGATCCGGAACGGCATCGCGAGTGACGCCGCGCCCCTGACGGAGATGGTCGCCGCGCTGCGGGGCTGCGGGGCGCCCGTCCACTGCCTGCGGGACATCACGCGCGGCGGCTTGGCCACTGTGCTGAACGAGGTCGCGGGCATTGCGGCGTCCGGCGCGGGGCTCCGCGCGGAACTCGAGGAGCGCGCCCTCCCCGTTTCCGACGCCGTAAGCGGCCTGTGCCGGATTCTGGGCCTCGACCCGCTGACCATGGGCAACGAGGGAAAAATGCTCGTCGCCGTCCCCGAATCTTGGGCTGGGAGGGCGCTGGAGCTCATACAAAAGAGCCGCTACGGCGAAAACGCGGCTGTGATCGGGCACTTTACAGAGGGTTCCGGCGTGACGCTGCACACGGCGATCGGCGGCCTGCGGCAGGTGCCGCCGCTTTCGGGGGAAGGGCTGCCCAGGATTTGCTAAGCCGGGGAAGAATAATGATAACTTTACGACAGGCCACTCAGGCCGATATTCCCACAATAAAACTTCTGTATCGGGATTTTATCGCCGTGATGAACCGCTTTGCCTCAGACGACAAAACCGACGAAAATGACCCGCAGATTCTGCTCTGGATTGAGACGGCGATGAGCGGAACAAACTCCGTCATTTTTCTCGCCGAAGACGGGGGATGTGTCGTCGGCTTCACCCGGTTACAGCGGAAGGATCGATCGTCTGACAATGAACAGAGGAATGTACATTATGCGCATATCAGCGATTTGTATGTCGTTCCTGAAGTCAGGAAAAGGGGAATCGCGCGCCTTTTGATCACCGCCGCCATGGATTGGGCAAATGAACATGAACTCTCGGAGATCACTTTAAACGTCTATGAGGACAATGAGGCCGCTCGTGCATTGTATAAAGCCGCCGGATTTGGCGATGTCTGCCTCATATCCGGCAACCGGATCAGAATGAAATATGATCCGCAGAGATAGGCCATTTCAAAATATAAAAACCGCAACCCCTGGCATCTTCTGCCAAAGGTTGCGGTTTTATCCTGCCCTGAGTCACACCAGCTCGATGACCGCCATCTCGGCGGCGTCGCCCCGGCGGAAGCCGGTGCGGGTGATGCGGGTGTAACCGCCGGCGCGCTCGTCATACCGCTTCGAGACGTCGTCAAAGAGCTTCTTTGCCACATCCTCCCGCGTGATAAAGGACAGGGCCTGGCGGTAATTGGCGAGGCCGCCCTTCTTCCCCAGGGTGATCATTTTCTCGGTCAGGGGGCCGATCTCCTTGCAGCGGGTGACTGTGGTCTCAATGCGTCCAGTGTCCAGCAGATCGGTCACCTGCTGGCGGAGCATAGCCCTGCGCTGATCGCTGGTCTTGCCGAGTTTCCTTGTTCCAGGCATTTCTCTTCCTCCTTGGACGGTGGGCGGCGTCAAGCCGCCCGCATATCGTAGGGACGCGATTCATTGCGTCCGCGGGCGTTCGGTTGTTTCGCGGGCGCCGTCAATGGCGCCCCTACAAAGGCCTATTTTGTGAATTAGACGTTCTCGTCGCTGGCGAGAGACAGGCCCATCATCATGAGCTTGTGCTCCACTTCCTCCAGTGACTTCCGGCCCAGGTTGCGCACTTTGATCATCTCTTCCTGGGTCTTGCTGATGAGATCCTCCACCGTGTTGATGTTCGCGCGCTTGAGGCAATTGAAACTCCGCACGCTCAGATCCAGTTCCTCGATGGTCATCTCCAGCACTTTATCCCGCTGGGTCTCCACTTTCTCCACCACCATAGAGCGGCTGCCCACGGTGTCGGAGAGGTCGGTGAACAGCGTGAAGTGGTCAACGAGAATCTTCGCGCCCAGCGAGATGGCGTCCCGCGGCGTGATGGTGCGGTCTGTCCACACCTCGATGCTCAGCTTGTCAAAGTCCGTCTGGTTGCCCACACGGGTGTTCTCCACGGTGTAGTTGACCTTCAGCACGGGGGTGTAGATGGAGTCCACCGGGATCGTGCCGATGATTGACTGCAGCGCCTTGTTCTTCTCCGCCGTGACATAGCCGCGGCCGTGGCTGAAGCAGAGCTCCATGGAGAGGGAGGCGTCGTGGCTGAGTGTCGCGATGTGCAACTCCGGATTCAGGATCTCGATCTCGGCGTCGGCCTTGATATCCCCCGCCGTGATCTCCCGTTCGCCGGAGCACTCGATATAGACGGTCTTGGGGCCCTGGCTATAGAGCTTCGCGATGATCCCCTTGACATTCAGGACGATCTCCGTGACATCCTCTTTGACGCCCGGAATGGTTGAAAACTCGTGCTGTATGCCCGCGATCTTGATAGATGTCACGGCCGTCCCCGGCAGCGAGGAGAGCAGAACCCGCCTGAGGGAGTTTCCCAAGGTCGTGCCGTAACCGCGCTCCAGCGGCTCTACAACATACTTGCCGTAGGCCTCGTCGCCGGGTGTCTCAATACACTCGATGCGCGGCTTTTCTATTTCAATCATAGTATAAAATACCCCTCCTTCAAAGTTGGGCGTGGCCACGCCCCAAAATTCAGCTTACCAATTGTGAGGGTCTGTTTTGTTACTTGGAATACAGCTCGACAATCAGGTGTTCTTCGATCGGCAGGTCAATGTCCTCTTTCGCGGGGGATCCGACGACTCTGGCCACCATGTTCGCGGCGTCGTAGTCCAGCCACTTCGGGGGCTTGCGGAACGTGTTGGCTTCCACGTTGCCCTTGATCTTCTCCAGGCCACGGCTCCTCTCCTTGACGGCGATGACCATGCCGGGCTTCAGCAAAAAGCTCGGGATATTGACCTTTCTGCCGTTGACCGTAAAATGCCCGTGCCCCACAAGCTGGCGGGCCTCCGCCCTGCTCATGGCAAAGCCCAGCCGGTAGACGGTATTATCCAGTCTGCTCTCCAGGATGGAGAGCAAATTTTCGCCCGTCACGCCGGGGCGTCTGGCGGCAAGCTCAAAGTAGCCCTTGAACTGGCTCTCCAGGAGGCCGTAGTAGCGCTTGGCCTTCTGTTTCTCGCGCAGCTGCAGACCGTATTCGGAGGTCTTGCTGCGGCCCTGGCCGTGTTGGCCGGGGGGGTACGTGCGGTTTGTGACGCCGCATTTCTCGGTATAGCAGCGGTCGCCCTTTAAAAAGAGCTTCTGTCCCTCTCTGCGGCAGAGACGGCAGACCGCATCAGTGTATCTGGCCATATGCTGTTTCCTCCTTACTTACACGCGGCGGCGCTTGGGCGGACGGCAGCCGTTGTGTGGGATGGGGGTCACGTCTTTGATCATGGTGACCTCCAGGCCCGCCGTTTGCAGAGCGCGGATGGCGGCCTCACGCCCCGAGCCGGGCCCTTTGACAAAGACTTCCACCGTCTTGAGTCCGTGCTCCATGGCGGCTCTGGCCGCGCTCTCCGCCGCGGTCTGCGCCGCGAAGGGCGTGGACTTCCTGCTGCCGCGGAACCCCATGCCGCCGGCGGAGGCCCAGCTGATCGCGTTGCCGCCGGGATCCGTGATCGTGACCATGGTGTTGTTGAAGGAAGAGCTGATATGCACGGCTCCTTTTTCGATGTTCTTGCGCTCTCTGCGGCGCGTACGGACTTTCTTTTTCGGTGCTGCCATGATTCAGTTTCCCCCCTTACTTTTTCTTATTGGCGATGGTGCGCTTCGGACCCTTGCGGGTGCGGGCGTTGGTCTTACTGCGCTGGCCGCGCACGGGCAGGCCCCGGCGGTGCCTTAGCCCCCGGTAGCTGCCGATCTCGGTCAGGCGCTTGATGTCCAGCGCCACGCTGCGGCGCAGATCGCCCTCCACCGTATAGTTGTGGTCGATCACCTCGCGGAGCTTGGACTCCTCCTCGTCCGTGAGATCCTTCACGCGGGTATCGGGATTGATGCCGCATTTTTGCAAAATTTTGTTCGCGCTCGTCCTGCCGATGCCGTAGACATAGGTCAGGCCGATCTCGATCCTCTTGTCCTTGGGCAGGTCAACGCCGGCGATACGTGCCATACTTGATAACCAGTCCTTTCTAAAATAACGCGCGTCGAATCAGCCTTGACGCTGTTTGTGCTTGGGATTCTCGCAAATTACCATAACTCTGCCCTTGCGCTTGATGATCTTACACTTCTCGCACATGGGCTTGACAGACGGTCTGACTTTCATAATGTTAACCTCCTATTTGCTCCGCCAGGTGATACGCCCCCTGCTGAGGTCGTATGGAGACATCTGCACCGTGACCTTGTCACCGGGGAGTATCCTGATAAAATTCATCCGGAGCTTGCCCGAAATATGGGCAAGAATCGTATGCCCGCCCCCGATGTCCACCTGGAACATGGTGTTGGGCAGAGACTCAAGTACCGTACCTTCGAGCTCTATGACATCGTCTTTCGCCAATTTATCTCCCTCCTCGGCGCTCAAATGCCCTCCCCGCCCGAAAAGCGGCAAGGGATTCTCGAATTTCACGATCCGTGACCGGGGACGCACTTTGTCCCGCGCAGGCGAGATGCTTTACTTTCTTACGCTTTGGACTGTGGAGCTGCCTGCGCTTTCCGTCCACAAGAAAAGCGTATTCCCCTTCCGTGCGCAAGACGTGGTACAGGCGGCCCTTGTCGTGTCCGGCCAGAGAGCGCACAATGTGCGGCGGTAAACCCGGCTGCATCGCTAAACCTCCGGAACCGTCAAAATCTCCGGTTCCCCGTCCGTGATGAGAATGGTATTCTCATAATATGCGGAGTTGCTGCCGTCCACGGTGACAGCCGTCCAGTTGTTGCCCAGAACGCGGATCGCCGGCCCGCCGGCGTTGATCATGGGCTCGACGGCCAAAGTCATGCCCGGCGCCAGCCGGGGGCCGTGGCCCGGATCACCGAAATTCGGCACCTCCGGATCCTCATGCAGATCCGCCCCAACCCCGTGGCCGATATAGGCCCGCACCACGCCGTAGCCGTTTTGCTCGGCGTAGACTTGAATGGCATGGGAGATATCGCTGACTCGGAAGCCCTTTTTGGCATAACGCAGCCCCTCATAGAAGCACTGCCGCGTCACCGCGATGAGCTTTTGGGCCTCCGCCGAAACCGCCCCGCAGGGGACGGTGACACCGCAGTCCCCGTGAAACCCCCCGAGCTTCGCGCCCAAGTCCAAGCTGACGATGTCTCCCTCCCGGAGCTTGCGTTTGCCGGGGATGCCATGGGTGACTTCGTCGTTCACCGAGATGCACATACTGGCCGGAAAACCGTTGTAGTGCAGAAAGGACGGGGTGCCTCCGCGGTTCTTGATGAACTTGAAAACCTCCCGGTCGATCTCGAGGGTTGTTGCGCCGGGCCTCACCATCTCCCGCGCGAGGGCGCGGGCTGCCGCGGTAAGTTTTCCGGCCCGGCGCATAAGTTCGACTTCCCGAGGGGATTTGACGCGGATCATTATAACCCTAATGTCTCCCGAACCATGCGGGAGGTGTCCTCCAGGCGCTCCTGGCTTTGGACAGTTCTAAGCTTGCCGGAGGCGGCGTAGTGCGCTTTTAACGGCTCCGTCTCCGCGTGGTAAACCCGCAGGCGCTCGCGCACCGTCTCGGGGCTGTCGTCCCTGCGGATGATGAGTTCTCCTCCGCAGGAGTCGCAGCGCCCCTCTTTTTGGGGCGGATTGGAGATAAGGTGATAGCTCGCGCCGCAGTCTTTGCAGATTCTGCGCCCGCAAAGGCGCTCAACGATGGTCTCGTCCGGGATTTCGAGGTTCAATACGACATCCACATCCACGCCCATTCGCTCCATAGCCTCCGCCTGGGCGAGGGTTCTGGGCACACCGTCCAGGATGTAGCCTTTTTGGCAGTCCGGCTCGGCGAGCCGCTCCTGAATAATGCCGATGATTACGTCGTCCGGCACCAGGCGCCCGCTGTCCACATAGGCCTTGGCCTCTTTGCCCACGGCCGTGCCTTTTTTCATGGCGGCGCGCAGGATCTCACCGGTGGAGATGGTCGGGACGCCCAGCCGTTTGCTGAGAAACTCCGCCTGGGTTCCCTTCCCCGCGCCGGGTGCTCCGAAGAGAATCAGTTTCATAGAGAACACACCTCCTGTAGGGCCGGGGTTCCATCCCCGGCCGAACGAACACGTTTTCCCTTGGCCGACGGTGTGGCATGGAAACCGCACCCTACAAATTCGCCGAACAAATCCGCCCTATTCCAAAAATCCTTTATAATGCCGCATGAGCATCTCGGACTCCAGCGCCCGCACGGTCTCGAGCGCGACGCCCACCACGATGATGATGGATGTGCCCCCCAGGGAAACGCCCGAGTTCTTTGCCGTCACGGAGAAGACCGTGATGACAATGGGCACGACGGCGATGATGCCAAGGTAGACCGCGCCAAAGAGCGTGACCTTGTTCAAAACCCGTTTGATGAAGTCACTGGTCGGCCTGCCCGGGCGGTAGCCCGGGATGAAGCCGCCGTTCTTCTTGAGGTTGTTCGCGATCTCAATGGGGTTAAACTGGATCGTGGCGTAGAAGTAGGAAAAGCCCACGATGAGCAGCATGTAGATAGCGGCGTACGTGATGGTGTTGGAGTTGTAAACCCTGAGAAATCCGCCCCAGAATCCGGGGCTGGTATTCGAGACGCCAAACATCATCAAAAGTGTCGCGGGCAGCGAGGTCAGCGTCTGCGCAAAGATGATGGGCATGACGCCGGACATGTTGACCTTCATCGGCAGGTGTGTGCTCTGGCCGCCGTAAAGCTTCCGGCCCACAACCCGCTTGGAGTATTGGATCGGGATTCGCCTTTCGGCCGTGTTGACCAGCACAATGAGCACGATGATCGCGAGGCCTCCAAGGAGCATGAGCACCACCGCGTACCACGAGGTTTTCCCGGCGGCGACATTGTTAAACATTCCAACCACGCCGGGCGGGAAACGGGAGATGATGCTGGCAAACAGCAGGATGCTGACGCCGTTGCCGATGCCAAACTCCGTGATCTGCTCGCCCAGCCACATCATCAGGGCGCTGCCGGCGGTAAAGGTCAGGATGATGACGATGGCGGGCCAAATGCCGGTGGAAGTCAGCAGGCTGACCTGTGTGCCGCCGGTGGTCTGATATCCGTTCCGGATAAGGATATAGAACGCGAAGCCCTGGATCAGGCCGATCCCCACCGTGGCGTAACGGGTGATGGCGGCGATCTTCTTCTTGCCCTCCTCACCGCCGTCACGCTGCAGGCGCTCCAGGGCCGGGATGGCGATGGTGAGCAGCTGCATGATGATGGAGGCGTTGATATAGGGCTGGATGGACAGGGCAAAGATGGTCGCCCTGGAAAACGCGCCGCCGGACATGACGTTCATGAGGCCCAGCACGGTGTTCTGCAGGCTGGCAAAGTGCGCCTGCAGCAGCGTCACATCAATGTAGGGCACCGGCACCGCGTTTCCGACGCGGTACATGAGCAGAATGAAGAGCGTGAAGATGATCTTGCGCCGCAGATCGACCAGTTTCCACGCGTTTCTGAGGGTCTCTAGCAACTAAATCACCTCTGCCTTTCCGCCTGCCGCCTCAATTTTTTGCTTTGCGGATTCAGAGAAGGCGCAGGCTCTGACTGTGAGCCGTTTGTGTAGCTCCCCGCCGCCCAGAAGCTTGAGGCCATAGGGACACTTGGAGATAACACGGCTCTTCAGCAGATCTTCCACTCCGACCGTAGCGCCGTCCTCGAAGCGATCCAGCGCGGAGACATTGACCGCCGTGAGCGGTTTCGCGAAGATGTTATTGAAGCCCCGCTTCGGTACCCGGCGGGCCAGAGGCATCTGTCCGCCTTCGAATCCGACGCGCACGCCCCCGCCGCTCCTGGCCTTCTGACCTTTATTGCCCCGGCCCGCGGTCTTGCCGTTGCCGGTGCCGTGCCCCCGGCCCTTGCGCTTATCCACATGCGTGGAGCCCGGGGCGGGGGAAAGCTCGTGAAGTTTCATGCCTTAAACCTCCTCTTCTTCCGTGACCCGGAGCAGGTAGCCGATCTGCGCGATCTTGCCCCTGGTCTGGGGGTTGTCCGGCTGCAGGGTCTCGGAGCCGATCCTGCGCAGCCCCAGGGAGTTTGCGGTCTCGATGTGCTTGTCGTTTCTGCCGTTTAAGCTCTTGACCAGTTTAATCCTGAGATTTTTTGCTTTCTCAGCTTTTGCTTTCTCAGCTTTTGCCATGAAGACTCCCCCCTATCCCCTGACTTCTTCGGCGGTTTTGCCGCGGTACGCGGCGACCTGCCGCGCGTTGCGCAGGGAACGAAGCCCCACCATCGTGGCCGCGACCACGTTCTGGGGGTTATTCGAGCGCAGACACTTGGTATACACGTCCCGGATCCCGGCCGCCTCCACCACGGCGCGCACAGCGCCGCCGGCGATGACGCCGGTACCGGGGGGCGCCGGCTTTAACAGAACTTTGCCCGCGCCGAACAGCCCGGTGACCTCATGGGGGATTGTGGTTCCCTGAACCGTGATCGTGACGACGTGCTTTTTCGCGTCCTCAATGCCCTTGCGGATCGCCTCGGACACCTCGCCCGCCTTGCCCAGACCGTAACCCACACGGCCCTTCCCGTCCCCGACCACGCACAGGGCGGCAAACTTGAAGATGCGCCCGCCTTTGACGGTCTTGGAGACACGGTTCAGGGCGACGACCTTTTCGCTGAACTCGGACGGGGCCTCTTCCTCGCCTCTGCGGCGATTGTTCCTGTTGTCGTTGTAAGCCATAACTTTTCCTCCCTCCGCTTTAGAACCGCAGGCCGCCCTCGCGGGCGCCCTCCGCCAGCGCTTTGACGCGGCCGTGATAGAGATAGCCGCCGCGGTCAAACACCACGTCCTCGATCCCCTTGGCGATGGCGCGCCGGGCCACGGTCTTTCCGACCTCTGTGGCCGCCGCGATGTTGCCGCCCGCGCCGTCAAAACCCTTTTCCACGGTGGAAGCGGACACCAGCGTGGTCTGATGCGTATCGTCGATCACCTGGGCGTAAATGTGGTTGTCGCTGCGGTAAACAGAGAGCCTGGGGCGCTCGGTTGTGCCGCTGATTTTACCGCGCACGCGCTTATGGCGCTTCAGGCGCTGGCCCCTTGTATCCGGTCTTTTAACCATTTCAGCACACCTCCCCTTACTTCGCGCCGGTCTTGCCCTCTTTGCGGCGGATATGCTCGCCCGCATACTTGATGCCCTTGCCCTTATAGGGTTCCGGGGGCCTCAACTTGCGAACGTCCGCTGCGAACTGGCCGACCTTCTGTTTGTCGATTCCTTTGATGACGATCTGGTTCGGGGCCGGGACATCGATGCTGATGTCGTCCGTCTCCTCCACAGAGACCTGGTGGGAATAGCCCACATTGAGCTGAAGCTTTTTGCCCTCTTTCACGGCGCGGTAGCCCACGCCGTTGACCTCCAGAGTCTTGGAAAACCCATGGGTCACACCCTCGACCATGTTGTTGACCAAGGTGCGGGTCAGGCCGTGCAGGCTGCGGTTCCGCTTCTCGTCGTCCGGGCGTTTGACGTGGATGACGCCTGCGTCCACGCTGACTTCGATGCCGGCGGGGAGGCTGCGGGTCAACTCACCTTTGGGACCCTTGACTGTGATGTGATTTGTCTCGTCCACGTTGACGGACACGCCGGCGGGCACTGTGATGGGGGCTCTACCGATTCTAGACATCTGTCAGCTCCCCCCTACCACACAAAGGCCAGTACTTCGCCGCCGATATTGGCGGCGCGGGCCTTTTTGTCGGTCATCACACCCTTGGAGGTGGAGACAATGGCGATGCCGAGGCCCCTTAAGACCTTCGGCAGATCGTCCGCCCCGGCGTATACGCGCAGGCCGGGCTTGGAAACGCGGCGGAGGCCCTGGATGGCCTTTTCCTTGCCGGGGAGATACTTTAAGGTGATGCGAATGACGCCCTGGGTGCCGTCGTCAATGATCTGGAAACTCTTGATATAGCCCTCTTCCAGCAGGATCTCGGCGATGGCTCGCTTCATCTTGGAGCTGGGCACATCGACGGAGTCATGCTTGGCGCTTCCGGCATTGCGGATGCGGGTGAGCATATCCGCGATGGGATCCGTGATTTGCATGGATGTTCCTCCTTCTTAGCGTTACCGCCTAAAACGCGGTGAAAACGGTGAGGTTCCGCGCCGATAGGGACACGGCCTTTCATCGTCTTGTAGGGAACGGATTTATCCGTTCCGTCATGCAAGGTATCGGAACGGATAAATCCGTTCCCTACGATTTAGATGTCACAGCATACCACAAAGGGCATTACCAGGACGCCTTGCGCACCCCGGGGATCTGGCCCTTGTAGGCCAACTCCCTGAAACAGATACGGCAGACACCGTAGTCCCGCAGGTAGGCGTGGGGGCGGCCGCAGATCTTGCAGCGGTTATAGCGGCGGGAGGAGAACTTGGGTTCCCTCTGCTGCTTTAAAATCATAGACTTCTTTGCCATTATTCAGCCCTCCTACGCCTGTGTGAAAAACGGGGCGCCCATAAGCCGCAAGAACTCCCGGGCCTCTTCGTCCGACCTGGCGGTGGTGCAGATTGCGACGTTCATGCCCCGGAGCTTCTCGATTTTGTCATAATCGATCTCGGGGAAGATGATCTGCTCTTTCAGACCCAAACTGTAGTTGCCGCGGCCGTCAAAGGCGTCCGGGCTGATGCCGTGAAAGTCGCGGACGCGCGGCAGGGCGATGTTCAGAAGGCGGTCTAAAAACTCCCACATCTTATCCTGGCGCAGGGTGACCTTGACGCCCACGTTCATGCCCTCGCGCAGCTTGAAGTTGGCCACGCTCTTCTTCGCCTTGGTGGGCACGGCCTTCTGCCCCGCGATGGCGGTGATGTCCTTGATAACGGCGTCCAGGCCCTTGGCGTTGTCCTTGACGTCCCCGCAGCCCACGCTGATGACGATCTTCTCCAGGCGCGGGATCTGCATGGGGCTCTTATACTGGAATTTGTCCATGAGGGCGGGGGCGACTTCCTGCTGATACTTGGTCTTTAATCTGGGCATTTTCTTCGTCTCTCCCCTCTCATATGGTCTTGCCGCACTTTTTGCAGACACGGACTTTTGTGCCGTCATTCAGAAACTTATGCGCGGCGCGGGTAGGCTTGCCGCACTCCGGGCAGACACGCATGACCTTGCTCACGTAAATGGGCGTCTCCAGCTTGATAATGCCGCCCTGCGAACCCGGCTGACCCTGCTGATTTTTGGGTTTCTGGTGCCGTGAGGCCACACTCACGCCGCCGACGACCACCGTGCCCTCGCCGTTCTCGGCGGGAAAGGCCTTCATGACTTTGCCCGTCTTGCCCTTGTCTCTTCCGGCGAGGATGATCACCGTATCGTCTCTGCGAATATTCATTGTCGCCATGCGTCGTCCTCCTATATCACTTCCGGAGCCAGCGACAGGATCTTCATGTAATCCTTGTCTCTCAGCTCACGGGCCACGGGCCCGAAGATGCGGGTGCCCCTGGGGTTCTTATCGTCCCGGATGAGGACGGCGGCATTCTCGTCAAAGCGCACATAGGTGCCGTCCTGCCGGCGGACGCCCTTGGCGCTGCGCACGATGACGGCCCGCACAACCTCGCCTTTTTTGACCGTGCCGCCGGGGGCCGCCTTGCGCACGGAGGCCACGACGACATCGCCGATGTTGCCGTATTTGCGCTTGGAGCCGCCCAGGACGCGGATACACTTGATCTCCTTGGCGCCGGTATTGTCCGCGACCTTGAGATAGGTTTCCTGCTGTATCATACTTGCGCCTCCTTACTTGGCCTTCTCAAGGATCTCGACCACGCGCCAGCGCTTATCCCGGGACAGAGGCCTTGTCTCCATCACCAGAACCCGGTCGCCGACACCGCAGCTGTTTTCCTCGTCGTGGGCCTTCAGGCGGTAGGTGCGCCTGATGATTTTCTTATATTGTTTGTGGGCCACCCGATCCTCTACCGTGACGACGACGGTCTTGTCCATCTTGTCGGAGACCACCTTGCCCACCCGCGTCTTGCGGGAAGTTGTTCTAATTTCTTCACTCATGTCCATGCCCTCCTACTGCTCGAGCTGCTTTTGACGCTGAACGGTCTTGACTCGGGCAATGTCCCGCCGTACGGCACTGATCTTGATGGGGTTATCCAAGTGATTTGTCGCGTGCTGCATGCGGAGCATGAACAGATCCTTTTTGAGCGCGCTGAGCTTTTCCTCCAGCTCGGTTTCGGTGAGCGCACGGATTTCACTTGCCTTCATCAGATTCACCACCTGTCTCGATCGCGCCTTCCCGCAGGATGAACTTTGTCTTGCAGGGCAGCTTGTGTCCGGCGAGGCGCATGGCCTCCCGGGCGGTCTCCTCGGAGATGCCGGCCATCTCAAACAGCACCCGGCCCGGTTTTACCACCGCGACCCAGTACTCGGGGGAGCCCTTACCGGAACCCATGCGGGTCTCGGCAGGTTTCTCCGTCACCGGCTTATCGGGAAAGATTTTGATCCAGACCTTGCCGCCGCGCTTTGTATAGCGGGTCATGGCGATACGGGCGGCCTCGATCTGATTGCTTGTGACCCAGCTGGGCTCCAAGGCCACGAGGCCGTAGTCCCCATAGGTGATCGTGTTCCCGCGGGTGGCTTTGCCGGTCATGCGCCCCCGGTGCACCCTGCGGTACTTGACTCTCTTCGGCGTAAGCATTAACCGTTGCCTCCTTCCTTCGGCGCGGCCGGACGGGGCGGATGGGGCCCGGTTCCGCCGTAGCCGCCGCTCGGACGCGATCCGCCCTGGCCGCCGTAACCGCCGGAAGAGCGATTTCCGCCCTGACCGCCGTAGCCGCCGCCCGGACGATTTCCGCCCTGACCGCCGCGGTTTCCGCCCTGGCCGCCGTAGCCGCCGCGATTTCCACCGCCCTGGCCGCCGTCTCTCCGGTCACCGCCGCGCCGGTCATCCCGGCGTCTGTCGTCCCGGCGCCGGTCGTCCCGGCGGGTCATATCCATGGTGCGCGGGGTGCTGCGCAGGGTTGTGGTCAGAATTTCGCCTTTGTAGATCCAGACCTTGACGCCGATCTTGCCGTAGGTGGTGTCCGCCTCGGCAAAGCCGTAGTCGATGTCGGCCCGGAGGGTCTGCAGGGGGATCGTCCCCTCGTGATAGCTCTCGCTGCGGGCGATCTCGGCGCCGCCGAGACGGCCCGCGACCATGATTTTGATGCCGCGCGCACCCATGCGCATGGCGCGTCCCATGGCGTTTTTCATCGCGCGCCTAAAACCGATGCGCCGCTCCAGCTGGGAGGCGATGTTCTCCGCCACGAGCTGGGAATTGGTGTCCGGCGTGCGCACCTCGACGATGGAGAGGGCCACGGGCTTGCCGATCATCTTCTCGACAGACAGGCGCAGGCGCTCAATCTCCGCGCCGCCCTTGCCGATGACCACGCCGGGACGGGAGCAGTGAATATAGATGCGCACCTTGGCGCTGTCCCGCTCGATCTCGATTGTCGGCACCCCGGCGGCGTAAAGGGTCTTTTTGAGATATTTGCGGATGTTGTAGTCCTCGACCACCAGGTCGCCGACTTTGTCGTTGCGGGCAAACCAGCGGGAGTCCCAGTCCTTGATAATGCCCACGCGCAGGCCGTGCGGATGAACTTTCTGTCCCATATTCTCCCGCCCCCTATTCTTCGTCTTCGTGCTCGGCCACGGCGATTGTGATGTGGCTGGAGCGCTTCTGGATGGTATACATACGGCCCTGGGCCCTGGGCATCTGCCGCTTGAGGATGGGGCCGGGATTTACATAGGCTTCGGAGACATAGAGATTTTCGGGATCCATCTCATGGTTGTTCTCCGCGTTGGAACAGGCGCTCTTCAGGAGCTTCAGCATGAGTTCTGAG